>JANXYJ010000102.1 GCA_025350105.1 Terriglobia bacterium
CAGGAGTGGCTGAGATTAATTTGCCCGAAAATTTCCCACCGGGAACATTGGGGCCCGGAAGCGCCGCGCCTTTCATCATTTCCCAATAGGCCGCACCACCATCACCAACCAGCTGTTCCTTGTTTTGCATCCAGAAAGCCAAGCCGGGATTCTTATCCGCAAACTCTTTACGTTTCGCTTCTTCCTCCTCGGCGATTTTGACGAGACTCTTGATCTCGAAGTCTGCCGGCGGCAATGCGTTGGCTTTGGCCAAGGTCTTCACTTCTTCGACACCTTTCGCAGAACCGTGATACTGCGAATAGACTTTTACAAATAGCGGATCTAGTTTTGCCCGCGTCGCGGCATCAAGCGATCCCGGCCCGTCGTAAGCCGCGGAACGGGCGTACTCGAACAAGGCGAGTGGCATTTTTTCCGGGTGATCTGTCTGCATCGCCTTAGTGATCAGGGTTTGCATCAATAGATAAGATGCCTGAGCATTGGTGGGATCGGTCTGCAAAGTCTTGGTAAGTTCAGCCTCTGCCTTGCCGCTATCCTTTTGCGTGATGGCAATCCACGCCAGCGTGAACTGGCTGAAATTGGTCATGGTTGGCTTGGTCTTGGCCCAAACGTCGTCGGCTACGCCCTGCGGCTTTTTCGCTGGACCGTAAATCATGTCGGCGTTGGTGATCACATAGTGAGCAGCCTTTTCGGCGGTTTCCAAGTCCGCCTTATTTTGTGCCGTCAGCGCAGCCTTGGGGTCCGCAGGCACCAAGGCGCGAATAAAGCCCAGGATCTCCTGCAGCGCCGACGCGTTATTGGGATCGGCCTTGAGAATCTCGTTAGCCGTGTCGAACGCTGCCCGGTGGTTGTTTACTCCCTGATAGGTGGGGAGATACAACTGGAGCCGCATGTCCGCGTACTCACTGGCCGGATAAGCAGCTTTCCACTTGTCCAGGTTCGCCAGTCGGGTCTGTGCGTTCTGGTCCTTTATGATCGAGTCATAAAGGTCGTACTCCGCGCGATCTTTCCAATTCTTCTGGGCCTGCGCTTGCAGCCCCGACTGAAGAGCAATGACAAGCGCTCCTGCGGCGACCATGGCGGTCACGCCCGTTACGACGATATTAAAGATGGTTTTCTTCACCTGCACCATAAACCTCCGCTGACGAATCTGAGCGATCTTTTGTTGCGGCCATCCGCACTCTGCGAAAGTATAACCGAATCTGCTTGATAGCTGCAAGCACCTTGTCCATTGATGTATGAATCGATGTGCCAACCGATGTCCCAGCATAAGGCCTCCCCGTTTCCGTTCGCCATCCTATTCATGCTTTTGGGGGTCCCATCCCCGCCTACTCGCGCAACCGACATTGCCCTAACGGACCCTATCGGCAGAACTGCCCGTTTAGATGCGGCAGTTTCCATTTACGTTTCGCCGCTGGGCTATCCTAACGCTTATGCCTGTGCTCACACTTGCTCTGTTCCCGCTGGTTTCCTAAATGCGCCCGTTCGACCTCCATCTATTCGATCACAGACTCCTCGACCTCGGCGTGATTGCCTTGTACCTGATCGGCATCACCCTTTTCGGTTGGCACTTCCGTTCCTCGCAGGCCACCATGAAGGATTATTTTCTGGGCGGGAACACGGTTCCCTGGTGGGCCATTGCGCTTTCCATCGTATCGGCGGAGACCAGTACTCTCACAGTCATTGGGACTCCTTCACTTGCGTTCCAAGGCAACTTCGGATTCCTGCAGTTGGTGTTCGGCTACCTGCTGGCGCGCATTGTCATCGCCACCATTTTCCTGCCGGCATATTTTCGGGGAGAAATGTATACGGCGTACGACCTGATGCGGGTCCGCTTTGGCGAGCGCATTCGCCGCCTAACCGCCGTGACTTTTCTGCTGCTGCGCGCCTTGGCCGAAGGCGTTCGCGTGTTTGCCGTTTCCATCGTTATTTCGATTATTCTCGGTTCCGGCGAAATGGCCTCCATCATTGTCATCCTTTGTCTTACGCTTTTCTATACTTATGAGGGCGGACTGACGGCGGTGATTTGGACCGACGTCGTACAAATGGGCCTCTATGTTTTGGGCGCGGCGGTTAGCCTGGTGCTGCTGCTGCACGAAATTCCGGGCGGTTGGTCCCATGTGGTTCAAGTTGCGCAACCGCTGGGAAAATTACAGGTTTTCGATTTTCGCCTGGCTCCGCCGGCCATCTTTTTCACCCGAACCTATAGTTTCTGGGCCGGAATGATCGGCGGCTGTTTTCTCACCACGGCCAGCCACGGAACCGAACAACTATTAGTGCAGCGCCTGCTGGCGGCCCGTAGCAAAAAGCAAAGCCAGGTGGCGCTGCTGGCGAGTTGGCTGGTGATTTTTGTCCAATTCACCATGTTTCTGGCCATCGGGCTATGCCTGTTTGTGCTCTATAAAGAAACCGGCACCCAGGCACCCGCCGTGCTGGATCGCCTTTATCCTCTATACATCTGGCAGCGATTGCCGGTTGGGGTGGCCGGTTTGGTGATGGCAGCGATCCTGGCCGCGGCCATGTCGAACCTCAGCGCCGCACTGAACGCTTTGGCCTCAACCACTGTGTTGGACTTGTGGAAGCCAATCGTAGCTACTCTCGGCTCATCGCGCCCGGAGTCAGTATGGCTATTGCGTTCCCGGCTGATCACGGTGGTCTGGGGAGCCGTTCTTCTAGGAGTTGCCTTGGTTGCCCGTCATTGGGGCAGCGTCCTGCAGGCCGGGTTGTCGATTGCCTCCATCGTTTATGGCGCCTTATTGGGCGTATTCCTATTGGGCCTTTTGACCAAACGAGTCGGCGAAATCGCTGCGATGTGCGGCATGACGGCCGGTTTCGGGGTCATGCTTTACGTCCGTTTTGCCACCTCGATTGCTTTCACTTGGTATGTTCTGATCGGAACCAGCGTGACGTTTCTGACGGGCCTGCTGGCGTCGGGTTTCTTCAAGCGCGAGCCAGGCCGTTTACCAGGACGTTAACCGGCGGCTGGCCCGGCAAATCGGCTATCCCCTGTATTATGTTGTAGTTGTCGCTGGCTCTCCGGCTTTAGGTTGCTGGCCTGCTGGCCGCCGCCTAGCAGGCTGAAGGTCCCATTTGCGCTCAACCTGCCCCCGTAACCACCCGAACCAATAGGAATAAACGTAACAATTTTGTTCTGTATTGTGGTAAAACACTTGAAAAGCATAAATTTTTGGCTAGAATATTAAAATGGAACAAGGGCTGAAAAAGCATTTCTTGTTCTGTTTTCAGAACAGAGCCTGTTGACAGGCCAGGAACGGAGGAGGTAAAGACGAAATGGATATACTCAAGATGTTGTCGGATCTTCGCAGCGAAAGGGCGCAAATCGAAGAAGCGATTGTCACTTTGGAACGCTTGGCCCAAGGGCGCGGCAAGCGGCGGGGCCGTCCGCCAGCCTGGATGGTGACGATAAAACGTCGTGGCCGTCCGCCGGGAAGCAAGAACAAAACAAAGGAACAAGAAGTTGCCGCTTAGCTTTTTCTAGCGGTTGCCCGTCTCACCCGGCCGCATTTCCGTAAGCTGGTTTTACGTAAGCTGGTTTTACGTAAGTAATGTGTGGCTGCCCACGCGGTCTACATTCAGCACCATGTTGCCGGTGGGATCGAACTCGAATGCCGGGTCAAATCGGGCGGACCAGCGGAGTTCGTCATAGCGATAGGAGTAGCGCGCGTTTACGGTTTGGCTGAACGTGTCGTCGAATCCTCGTATTAAAATGACGAACTCCGCCTGCAGACGCTCCAGGTCCTGCGCGGTCTTCCCAAACAGGGGACTAGTGTCATCGATGGGATGTACGATGGTCCAGGTTAGAGCCAGGAAATAAACTCCTTCGCGCTCCAACTTGAGTGGTTGATATTTTCGCTTGAGGTCTCCGGGCGCGCCCTCAACCGTCATCAGAATCACGTCCGCTTTCAGGTCCATCAGGACATTTGGTCGCAGGTTGGCAATACGAAACTGGACGCTATTGGTTTCTTGAAACGGGGCCACCAGCATCTGCTCACTAAAGGCGATTTTGGCGGAGGGACGTGAAAAGCGTCCAAACAGCAGGCCTGTACCAATGGCCGCCGCCATCAGGCCCATTAACGCTTCCAGCGAACTCACCACGTTGGCCCCCACGGTGGCCGGCGAGATGTTGCCATAGCCTACCGTGGTCAGCGTGTGTGCGCTGAAGAAGAACGCGTTCAGGAAACGGCCGGACTCCGTCGGGGAATCACCGCCGGCTAAGGCCGCTGGCCCCAGCGAGAAATAGATCGCGGCGAATGCTAGATTCATCACCAAATAGGTTACGATCACCACGGCCAAAAACTTCGGCCAGCCCATTGACCGGCGTCAACTATATCTTTGGGTTGACGACAACTATTTCTCCCGATCAACGACAACTACTCTGTAGCTCTTCGGCCAGGGGCGAAGCCCCGCGGCCGTCCGGATTTTGATTCGAAAGATGAATAAGAACCGTCGCCG
>JANXYJ010000020.1 GCA_025350105.1 Terriglobia bacterium
CGCCGCGGCGAGCGGACAAACAAATCTTCCAGCCGCGGACCCACCGCACGTTCGCTTTCGGTGTAGCCAGGCCGATCCACGTTGGTGGAATCCGACATCAGCAGCAACACACCGCGCTTACCGTATTCGGCCAGGGTGTGCAGATCGAACAATTCGTTATCGGTTGGCGTCGGGTCAACCTTGAAATCGCCCGTATGAATAATGACGCCCAGGGGAGTAGTAATCGCCAGCGCCACGCACGCCACAATGGAGTGGGTGACGTGAATGAATTCAATCTCAAACGGACCCAGCTTCAGCTTCCCGCCGGGCTTCACCTTGTTCAGCTTGGCTTCTTTGAGCAGGTTGTGTTCTTCCAGGCGGCGCTCCACCAGCGCCAGTGTGAAGGCCGTGCCATAGATGGGAATATTCAGTTGCTGCAGCAGAAACGGAATGCCGCCGATGTGATCCTCGTGCCCGTGAGTGAGGATCAGGCCGCGCACATGCTCGGAGTTTTGCTCGAGAAAAGCGAAGTCCGGGGTGACGATGTCTACCCCCAGCAATTCAGCATCCGGAAACATCATGCCTGCGTCCAGCACGATAATGTCATCGCCGTAGCGCACGGCCATGCAGTTCATTCCAAATTCGCCGAGCCCACCCAGGGGGATGATCTGCAGTTTTTTGTCAGACATGTATGAAATTCAAGAGTAACATTGCGGGTGCAGGAACCATAGCCCGGCAGTGCTCGCGCTAAGATAGAGGCAAGCGGGCGCGTAGCTCATCTGGATAGAGCACCGACCTTCTAAGTCGGGGGTAGCAGGTTCGAGTCCTGCCGCGCCTACCACTCGCCAGCGAAGAAGCTACTTGCCTTCCAGCAAAAACGTCGGCGCCACGCCTGCCAGGGTGGAGAAGCCTCCGCCGCCCGACACCCGTAGCCAACTGGAGGCGCCTTGCAGCTTCCCTCCATAGAAGTGCGGATGGACCTCCACCAGCATTTCTTTCATTACCAGGCTGCCATACTGGAGCAACGGAAACACCGCGCGTGTGGGTGCCACCACTTCCTGGACCACGTAGGGGCTGCGCATGGCCTCTCGCAAAGCCTTTTCCCAGGCCGAATCGTCCATCTCGGAACCGCGATAGGAATGTTGGTCAGCGGCATCATCGTTGGGACGCAAAATCAGTTTCGCGCGATGCTTCATTACATATTCCGGCAGATCCACCGTCTGGCGGCCACGGGTAACCTTGGCGGCCTGCACCATACGGGTCCAGGGCACAAATTCCTTGATGGCGTTGCGTTCCGCTGCGGGAAATTTGGCGGTTACGCTATCGTCTGTAAGTAAGTCCAGCAACCCGCGCTTGGCTGCAATCTCCGACCGGAAATTATTCACCATGCAAATGGCGCCTTCTTTGTAGGCGCGCACCAACGGATGATTCAGATCAAAGCGAACCAAAAATTCCTGCAAACGCACGCAGCGATAGACGATGTGAATGATGTTTTCGCCGTGCCGCAACTCGCCGTTGCGATAGTCCAGTTGCTCCGGCGAAACCACTTCAGCGCTATAGCCTTCGTGGCGCACGAATTCCGCGAACAAAGAATTTTCGCTGGTGTCGGCTCCCTGAAACGGAGCCCGCGCCTCCACAATGGCCACCGACGGTTTTTTCTGTTTGCCGCCCGATTCTTTGTAGGCCTTCAGCATCGCGTTCAGAAGTGCTTTCGCACTGCTTAGCTTGCTCAACTTGAATTTTTTGCGAAATTCCTTTACCGGCGCGGCGTCGTAGTATAGCTCCGCAAGCTGATCAGCATAGATCACTCCAGCAGGTGAGGTCACCCGATGCCCTTCGAAATGCAAGGAGCCATCGTGGATCGTTGCGTCCAGCAGGCCGCCCATGTTATTGGAGGAATACCGCGGATTAATGGCAGCCAGCATCCGCTCCGCCGGCAGCAGTTGCATGCGGGCCAAAAGCGCGGGCGAGGAAACCACCATCAGTTCCACGCGATGAATGGCGGAGAGCGCGGCGGCGGAGGCCTTCTCTAATGCCGCGTATTCCCGGCTGGTGATCCAGTGAGGGCGCAGGACAGGCGACACTGCGCGGGCCGTCAACCGCTGAGCTTTAATGCGCTGTTGCAGCGCTTCGGCCCAGGCCAAATCGATGTACGGTTCACTTTCAATTAATTTGTGATAACGGGCTGTCGCCTCGTTCACTAGCGTCATGGATTATTGAAGGTTAGTATCGCACGGGCGCGCGGTTCTTGAAAAGTGCGTAATGGCAAAAAATAGCCGTAACTTATTGATTTATATGGTTATTAAACATTTATACACAATTTTGTGGGGGAAGCGGTTTTGGGGTCGACTTGCACGGGTTGCGAATGAATTAAGATTGAGGTGGATAGTGAGTATGCTCATAGCGCCTACAAAGCCCGCTCAGGATATGACGGAGGACGAACTCCGGCAATGGAAAGAGTGGCTTTTGGAGCAGGGGTTGAATCCGCGGCCGATCCAAGTGAATTTGCCAAGATCTGGGTCTGTCTACACGTATGATCGAGTCCTAGCCGCTGTCGTGGAGCGTACACCTGACGGTTCTCGCTACCTCGTTGAAGTCAGGGACGGAAAGATTACGCGAGCGAGAGGACTCGATAGAGATCCAATTATTACTTCTTTGATGCCCGCGAATTCCGGGGACGACCCGGGATCATCAGCGATAGTTGCCTTTGTGGCGATGATAGCAATATCCGCGTTGATCATACTTGCTCAAGGAATTGGACCCAACGGCGTGCGTACCCACCCCTATCACGAAGCGGCACCAGTCGTTACGTTAAGTTCGAGCCATCAATGATCCAATCCTGCTCCTACAATCCGTTAGCGGATGGCGCAAACTAGCGATACTGCCGTTCCGGCGCGTCCTACGGTTGCAATCATCGCGGGCCCTAATGGGTCTGGCAAAACAACCTTCTATCGGTCTCACTTGGCAGCAACGTTACCAATATTTGTGAATGCCGACGAAATAGCCAGGGACAAGAAGCTGTCAAACAAACACGCTGCCGATCTTGCCGCTGAGCAAAGACAGGTTCTCCTCCAGGAAGGTAAGACCTTTGCATTTGAAACTGTCTTCAGTAGGACCGCCTACTGGCTCGACTTCATTTTCAAAGCTCTAGCCGCTCAGTACCGTGTGGAGCTCTACTTCCTCTGCACCGAAAGCCCAGATCTGAACATAGTTCGAGTCGAGACTCGCGTGGAATCCGGGGGACATGCAGTCCCCGCAGACAAAGTAGTTAAGCGTTATTCGGGCTCGGTACAGACAGCACTGCTCGCCAAAGCATTAGTCGACGAACTATGGCTATACGACAACTCCGCACACCGTCAAAGCCCTGCACTCATTGGACGCTTTGTGCGCGGGAAACTTGTGAACGCAGGAAGCGAGATCGCGCCATGGGCTTTGTCTTTCTTTGTTGGCCAATCAGCCGACCCTCAATAGCTCTACCGCTGATTCCCCTTCAACACCTTCTTGCGCAAGCGGATCGACTTGGGCGTAACTTCCACCAGTTCGTCTTCCCTGATGAATTCCAGCGCCTGCTCCAAATTCAGCAGCCGCGGCGGGACCAGACGGATGGCTTCGTCGGCACTGGAGGCTCGCATGTTGGTGAGCTTCTTCTCTTTTACGATATTGACGTCCAGATCCGCGTCGCGGGCGTTTTCGCCGACAATCATGCCTTCGTAGACTTCCGTCGCGGAGCTCACAAACATATCGCCGCGTTCTTGTAAGTTGAACAACGCGTATCCGGTAGTTCTACCGGCGCGGTCGGCAATCAGCGAACCGGTGGGCCGCGTCGGGATCTCGCCCTGCCATTCGATATAGCCGGCAAACAGCGAGTTCATGATCGCCGTGCCTTTGGTGTCCGTCAGCATCTCGCTGCGCAGGCCGATCAACCCGCGCGAGGGAATATTAAACTCCAAACGCACGCGGCCGGACCCGTGGTTCACCATCTTGCTCATTTTGCCTTTACGCTGGCCCAGTTTTTCGATCACCACTCCAACGAACGTCTCCGGACAGTCAATCACCAGCAGTTCCAGGGGCTCCGACAGTTTGTGGTCGATCGTCTTCGTGAGAATTTCGGGTTTGCCAACCGAAAGTTCAAATCCTTCGCGGCGCATCATCTCGATCAGGATGGCCAACTGCAATTCGCCGCGGCCCATCACCTTGAATGCGTCCGGCCCGCCCGCCTCTTCCACTTTGATGGAGACGTTGGTCAGCAGTTCTTTGTCCAGCCGGTCACGCAAATTGCGCGAGGTAACAAACTGCCCTTCTTTGCCCGCGAACGGCGACGTGTTGATGCTGAACGTCATCGCAATCGTCGGTTCGTCAATTTGAATATGCGCCAGCGGCCTGGGAGTCTCGGCGCTGGTAACCGTCTCGCCGATGGTGATGCCTTCCACGCCCGCGATGGCCAGAATATCGCCGGTGCGGCCAATCGTCTCATCCACCCGCTTCAAACCCGCGAAGGAATACAGTTTGGTGATTTTGGTTTTGTGAAACGTGCCATCCAGTTTCGCAATGCTCACTTCGTCGTTCAACCGCAGCGTGCCGTTGAACACGCGGCCAATGGCCAGCCGGCCCAAGTAGTCGCTGTAATCCAGATTCGCCACAAGCAACTGCAAAATCTCGTCCGGATCTCCCGGCGGCGGCGGAATCGTTTTGACAATTTGATCGAACAGCGGACGCAAGTTGGTGGCCTCGTCCTCCATGTTCATCTTGGCCAAGCCCGCTTTGCCGTTGGTATAGACGACGGGAAATCCCAGCTGATCTTCCTTGGCATCCAGATCGATGAACAAATCGTAGACTTCGTTCAGCACTTCCTGAATACGGGCATCGGGCCGGTCAATCTTATTGATGACGACAATCTGCGGCAGCCCGGCTTCCAGTGCTTTCATCAGTACGTAGCGGGTTTGCGGCAGCGGTCCTTCGCTGGCATCCACCAGCAGCATCACGCCGTCCACAATCTTCAACGCCCGTTCTACTTCGCCGCCGAAATCGCTGTGGCCGGGAGTATCGATAATGTTGATCTTGATGTCGCCGTAGGTCAGGCCCGTGGCCTTGGCCAGGATGGTGATGCCGCGTTCGCGCTCCAGATCGTTGGAGTCCATCATGCGCTCAGCCGTTTCTTCGTTTTCACGAAACAGGCCGCTTTGCCGGAGCATGGCGTCCACCAGCGTCGTCTTGCCATGATCGACGTGCGCAATAATAGCGATGTTGCGGATAGAGGTGTTTGACATTGGGAGGGGAAATTCCATTTTCGCACGAAACGGGGCTCTGCCGTTCAATTTCCCCCCGAAACGCCGCGGTCGCCACAACGTCAGGTCATCGAAATGTTCTTGACGTGAACCGCCCTTCCCACACATAGCGTCCCTACGGAGCCCGGCCCGGGATCCAAATCATAGCGAAACCAGTGGCTAGCGTCGGCGGATTCGGCGGCGATTCCGACACCTGTCGCCTTCGCTAACGCTTCTTTCCGCGTCCAAAAACGAAAGAACAATTTCTCTCGGTTCTGTTCCGGCGCAGAAAAGAGCTGGGCGCATTCGTCCCGCGAAAATTGACTCCGTGCGATGGCCTGCATTTCCGGCATCGGACGCACATGCTCGATGTCAATACCCACTTCACAATCACGCGCAAACACCAGTGCGGCCAACTCGCCCGAATGCGATACAGAAAACTGCAAGTTGAACTCTGCGTTTTCTAGTGATGGCTTCCCCGCCCTGGCATATTGAAAGCCGATTTGTCCCGGATCGCAATCCAGATATCGCCCCAGCAACTTGCGCAAGACCCCGCGAGTGACGATGAACTGCGTGCGCGCCCGCTCCACCCGATAGCGCTCAGCGCGTTCGTGTTCGTGCGGCGAAAGCACGGGCAAATATTCGCCCGTCGCATGCTGGGCTAGATTGACGAAGTAAACCTGTGCTTCGCCCAATGGCGGGAGTGGCATTAGCCGTTAGCCAGCTATGCCGCCGGTGGCTTCAACAAGCCGTTATTGAAGAAAATGGGATTCCACGGACGAATGGTCCAGGACGTGAACACGCCACTCATGGTAAATGGATCGGCACGCAGCAGCGCTTCGGCTTCTTCCTTCGTGGCGGTTTCGTAGACGATCAACGCTCCGCCACCTTCGGTGAAAGGTCCGGAGATCACCAGTATATTTTTCTCCAGAAGTTCCGCTAGATACTTGCGGTGCGGTGGACGGGTCTCAGCCAGGCGCGAGTCGTTCGGATCATAAGCAATGACGGCGGCAAATTTCATATTTCCGTTATTATACGTTCTTGCGTCCCACCCTGACTATCGCGCTGAGCACGGTGTCGGATTCCACTTCGATCCGTCCGGCAGTTTTTTGAAGTGATAAGTCACCACGAAAGGCTGCGTCAGGTATTGCGGATCCTCAACCATCTGCGAGAAGACAATCCAGGTGTTGCCGTCCGGTTCGCTGTGCACCCGGAAATGTTCCGTCATCTTCGCGTTAGCGCTGTAAGGCATGCCGTTTTTCCAGTAGTAACCGGCCTTCATGCTGGTGGTCACCACTTTTAGATTGCCGCCCACGGGCCAACCGGGCTTGCCGCCGGCGGTAAACCATTCAGCCGCCGAATAGCCCTGCCACGACGGCGCATCACCTTGGGGTGCCGCTAACGCCGCCGCCCCAAAATGAAATAGCCGCGTCTGCGTGCCGAAGTCCGCTTCCATTTTCAGAGTGTTATCGTCCTGCCAGGTGATGTGCAGGTGCGTGGGCTGACGAAGGATTCCGGCCGCCCCGTAAGCCTTGCACTGATTGCCTTCTGCTTCGTCCTTCGCCGGGTCCCATTGGGTGGCCAATTTGCCGCCAGTGGGATTGAATGGAATATTTCCCAGCGTTGCAGGATTCGCGCCCGCACCCACCACACGCCCGCCCGGCAACGTCACCGCTCCCACCGCGCCAGTCCCGAAATCCGATTTCGGCGCCGTCAGCATCCGCGTGTGCCAATCTTCCGTGATCACCGCAGTCCAGTATCCGGTGAGATCAATCGGCGCCGCAGCCTTCGCGGGTCGCGGAGCCGCTCCCCGGCCCGCATTCTGTCCGAAGCCGGCGCTAGCTGCGGCTACCAAAAGCAACATGGGTATTCGAAGTGTCATTGTCAGCCCGATTACTGGACCGTCTCGCCCGCTCGGTTGCCCCAACTCTTGCCGTCCGAAGTGCGCGTGATCTTCACCAAGCGCCCGCGATAGCTACTGGCGCTGCGTGCCGGATTGATCACCACTTCCACCGGGTCGCCCACCTTGAAGGCATCTTTTGTGACACCCTGCTGCGCGAATTGTCCCGCAGCCGCCCCTTCCACCGACCATCGCTGCACCGTGCCAGAGGAATCCTCCGCCTCCACGAAAAAGAATGAGTGCGGTGAACGCAACGAGACCTGTACCATGGTTCCCTTTATGATCATTTCCTTCGACACATCGTACGTCGCACCGAAAGAATGATGCGCTTGCGCCGGGACCAGCGCGAACCAACTGCAGGATAACAATACAAGTAGTTTCATGTTCATTTTTTCTTCTCGTTTCTCTGCTCCGTCAGGCTGCGATAAACCGCCTCAATAAACTGATTGGTAACGCCGGGCTGCCGTCCAAACTCCGGATCATAATCCATGGTGGGCTTGGCGGCCTTCACCTGCGCCAGCGTCATTTTCTTGTCCACCATGCTCTGCACCCGGTCGCGGATGATCACCAGCATGTCGCGATAGTAGCCCAGGTCCGCCGCATCCCCCAACCAGCCGTGACCGGGAATCACCATGGTGCCACCTTGCGACATGTATTCCGTCACGCACATATCCGCCAGCTTGCTCAGTCCGGCAATCACCCCCTGAATGCTGCCGCCCTTATCAACGTCAATCGGCGGATACATATCGCTGTTGTACAAATCGCCCGTCACAATCACATCGGACCGCCGCAGCCACACCGCGCTATCGCCATCGGTCACGCCATTGGCCATATGCAGCAACTGCACCGCCTGATTATTGAAGAACCGGTGCAACGTATATTTTTGCGAAAAATACGTATTGGTGGGGACCGCATCTTCCGGCGCTTTCGCGGCAATCATCCGCTTCATCACGTTTTCCTGCGCCAGAATCGTTTCCGCACCCTGCTCCTCTTCACCCAATACGCCCAGTGGCCGGAACAAATTGGAGTTGCGAATCTTCTCGTTGCCGCCAATCCGTTCGGGACTGGCGCTGGTGTTGATAATCGCCCGGATCGACGTCGGTTGCCAGCTGTGTGTCGCCTGCCAACTGCTGGCGTATGGTGACGCCGAGTCCGGACGCTCCTCCGGCCGCAGCGACTTCGTCACTTCAGTGACAGCGGCCAGCACCTTGTCTGTGGCCTGTTCGGCTCCCGTGTCAATCATCAGCACACCGTCGCCACCAACCGACAGCGCAATGTTTCCTCCCGCTCCGGCAATCATAAATACATTGCCCGCTACATGCAGCAGTTCAACCTTGTCGTATTTCGGGGCCAGCTGCGCTTGGGCCGCCGAGCGTTCCGCTACCTTCGTCGACTCGTCACTATAAACAGGCTTCAGCGGCGCTTGTCCATTTATTTGTCCCGTCGGCGGCTTCAGTGCGGTTCCCTTGGCTCGCCATTCTGGATACGTTGTCTCCGCCCCGCCGCGCACACCCTCCAGCGAAAACGAATACTTGATTGCCACTTCGCTCAGAAACGGATTCTCTCCGGTAAGGTAATGCGGCACTCGGTACTTGTCCGCATCCGTGCCCACTTCTTCCTGCTGCGCCGAACACGGATACGGCGGAATTTGCACGGTAGGCGCGCGCATGTACGTCACGCTCCTCACCAGCGGCTCAGTCAAGTAGTCCGGATCGTAAGTGGTCACCACCCAGGTCAAATACGGCTCATCCAGCGAAACATGCTCCACCACCGTCGTACGAAAACTCGCCGGCACTCCATTGCGCCGCGTGAAGCCTTCCTTTATATGTGTTGAGTTGATGGTTAGCGAATCGCCTTCCCACTTGCCCGTCGAAAAGCCCTCCCAGGTATGCAGCGCATAGGGCGACGGATGCGGACGGACATCCAGCCAGATCATCCGGTCGCCAGGCGTTTCATCATAGGAAACCCGATACGCCACCAACTGCCGGTTGATGGGGTTCTCTTCCTTCGATATCCGCATCGGATCCGGACCCAAAGGCTGATAGTTCACCGGATGCGGGCGGCATTGAAGAATATACGACGTGCTCACCCATTCTTCGTTGTAGGTGTCGGCGCGCATTCGGGCGGCGTCGTTCACGGGCAAACCCCAATACTCGCCGGGGTCCGGCCCAGAGCCCCGGTCATGCACATCCTCGTGACTGACCTTACGCCAAGTCCCGCTCAAGTCGATCGGAGAACCTTCACCCTTGCCACCCTGCGCAAAAACAGGCAACGCGGAGGTGGCAAACAAGAGCACGAGGCTGGCCATCGGCGCCCAGAGCCTTATCAAACCATGGAATCGATTCTGCATAATGCAGGACTATTATCGTACGCTAATCGCTCGAGCGCAATGGTGTGCAGCCACCCAGTGCAGCCACCAGGGTGGCAATCGATTCAAAATGAACGTCGCTATTTCGCCGCCGGCACCAGCGCCAACACTGCCCAATTCGTCCCCGCCGCGGAGATAAACTGATCCACCCCGTGCGGGAATCCGCTTTCAAAATAGGGCTGCCGCGTCAGCGCGCGAGACTTCACATACCACGACCCATCCGCTAACTGGCTGTTACGCAAAAACTCAACGCCACGCTGATACGCTTTGTCGTTCACGCTCAACACCCCGGCCTGATGCAGCGCGTATAAAGCCTGCCCGGTTGCATACGAATCACTCGCCAGCGAAGGAATTTGCGACCATCCGCCATCGGCGCGCTGTAAGGCCAGCAGTTCCGCTCCTCGCTGGCGAATCACACTCTTGTCTCCATTGTTTTGACTCTCGGCGCCCCAATGCAAACCCAACAATTGAAACACACGGTCTTCATTCAACTTTGGCGTTGCCTGCGCCAGCCACACAGAGGCGCGCTGCACAGCTTTTTCGTACTCCGCACGCTGCGGTTTCGGGGCGTACATATGTAACGAACGCACCGCCATCGCCGTAACTTCAATCTCACTTGATTCGAGCGGCGGCCGATACGCGAACAACCGCCACTTCCCTTCCGGTGTCTGGTGTATTTTCAGGAAATGCGCCAGCGCATCGGTGGCAGCGTCAGGCGAGTATGCTTCATCCGCCAAAGCGGCCAGCACGTACCCCGTCGTGTCCACGTCTCCCGGAATCGGAATGCCTTGCACCACACGGTCACGCCAATTCTCCAGCCACTCCACCGTGGCCTTCACCTGCTGCTTTTCCATTTGGGTGTTGACGGGAATGCCCTTCTTCCGCGCAGCACTCACGGCCATGTCCACCAGCGAGTTGTTATGACAAGATAGACAGCCGGTTTTCTGCAAGAAGACGGAGTTAATCTGCTGCAGCGCCGGAAGTGCCTTGACGATGGCCTCGCGCACCGACGCCGCCGGTGCCGGTTTCGGAACCGGCATCTCCAGCGTATGTTCGGCGAGCGCGCCAGCGCTCACCAACGCTTCCACCACTGGCGTGTTGCCGTGTAAACGAGCGAAATCAAGCGCAGTAGCGCCGCGCGGCCCCTTGGCGTTCAAGTCCGCGCCGCGTGCAATCAAATCCTTAACTGTCTCTGTTGGAATGGCGTCTGAACTGGCTGCGCCCATCAGAAGCGTGCGGTTGAGATTGTCCGCCGATTTGGGATTCGCGCCGTGATCCAGAAAGACTTTCAGCCGGGTTGCATCCGCAATGCCGGGAGGCACTTCGCTGGTGGCGGCCGCTGTCATCTGCTGCGGCGTGGCACTTTGCATCAGCGTTTCGAAACAATACTGGCAGCCACCTTCCATGGACCATGCCATTGCAGCGCCGCCTACTCTTTTGATGTCCGAGCCGCGCTCCAGCAACAAACGAAACAAACTTTCGTCACCCAGATTGGCCGCTTCATTCAGCGGAATCACCCCGCGCAGACCCGCTCCATTCGGATCGGCACCCGCGTCCAGTAATAACTTCCCGACAGGAGCAGAGTTAAAAGATGAACTGGCAATGAGCAAAGGCGTTCGCGAATTTTCCGTTCGCGCGTTGGGATTCGCTTTGTGCTCCAGCAACACGCGGGTGATCTCGACATCGGCCAAACCCCACATCAACGGCGTCAGCCCCGATTCATTCCGTGCATTCGCATCCGCCCCCGCGTCCAGCAATTGCCGGACAGAATTCGCATCACCATAGCGAGCGGCATACATCAGCGGCGTGGTTCCGCCCACACCTTTTTGATTCGCCGCCGAGGGGTCGTCTTCCAATAACTTTTGAAATGCCCGCGTGTCACCGTCGCGCAAAGCATGCATCACACGAGTGGCAGCAGCTGAAGGAGGAGATACGGGCACGTCTCCCGCCGCATCATCGGGCCACTCGGCACCTTGGTCTAACCAATCCTTGATGATGGAAATCTGCTCCGGCTCCAGCGCTCCCGTCGGCGGCATCTGCGGACCAAACTGATTGCCAATCAATTTCAAATACAGGCGGCTCCCCGCGCTGTTCCCTTGTCCGATCACCGCCGTGGTGCCGCCGCGCATCGCATCCCGCCGCCGGTCCAGCCGTAATCCGTTCGATTGCACCTTGGGCCCATGGCAAGCAATACAATGCGCCTGAAATATCGGCTGCACATCGCGGCGGAAATCGACCTTCGGAGCGGCCTTAGCGTTTTGCGCCAGCGCACCGGCACCCAAACACAAAACCAGCGGAATATGTTTCGACAAAAGGCCTAGCACTTTGGCAACCTCCTCAACGCACTCAGTCGTATTCGTCGGCAATCATATCACCTACTTGGCGTGACATTCAGGCAGCATAGGCGCAAACCAACGGATCTCCCGTGACGCCCCGCTTATGGCGCTATAATCAAGCATGATTAAAGCCACCGAAAAAATCTGGCACAACGGCCGCATGATTGACTGGAATGACGCTCAAATCCACGTCCTTGCGCACGTTACCAGCTACGGCAGTTCGGTGTTTGAAGGCGTTCGCTGCTACTCAACACCTGCCGGACCCATGGTTTTCCGGGTTCAGGAACACGCCCGCCGCTTGCGCGATTCCGCCAAAATCTACCGCATGGAGATTCCGTTTTCCATCGAGCAATTGGCCGCCGCGATGGTCGAAATTGTCAGCGTGAACAAGCTGGACTCCTGCTACATCCGTCCGCTGGTGATCCGCGGTTACGGCGGCATGGGCGTGTTGGCCACCAAAGAAAATCCCATCGAAACCTACATTGCTGCGTGGGATTGGGGCAAGTATTTGGGCGGTGAGGCTCTGGAACAAGGCGTGGACGTCTGTGTTTCCAGTTGGACCCGACTGGCTCCCAATACGCTGCCGGTCATGTCGAAAGCCGGTGGGAACTACATGAACTCGCAACTGATCCGCATGGAGGCGAATGCCAACGGGTATGCCGAAGGCATTGGCTTGGACGCGGCCGGCTACGTCAGCGAAGGGTCTGGCGAAAACATCTTCGTGGTGCGCGACGGAAAGATTATGACACCTCCGCTGGGCGCCAGCGTGCTACCGGGAATTACCCGCGACACCGTGATCACCTTGGCCCAGGCCCGCGGCATTCCCATCAGCGAAGCTTTGATCCCGCGCGAAATGCTCTACATTGCCGACGAAGTGTTTTTTAGCGGCACAGCAGTGGAAGTGACCCCGGTGCGCTCGGTTGATAAAATCCCCGTTGGCGAAGGCAAGCGCGGACCCATCACCGAAGTTTTGCAACGGGACTATTTTGCGCTGGTGGAGGGAAAGGCTAAAGATACGCACGGTTGGCTAACGCCGGTGGGCCAACCCGTCGCTGCCAAGTGACCTGCTAAGGCCGTTGCGGCTTTCGACTGGATTGATCCTGCGCGGAACCGGCCAACGGCCACCTCCCCCGAGACTGGCACGCCAACCGGCGCCGCACAGAAATCTGATATCTTTTGTACCAAGACTCCCTCCCCAATGCCAGCCAATTCGTGCACTTTTCAACAACATTCTGGCGCACACCTGCTTGGCTTTGCCGATCATACTGTGTGGGTATGCTGTGCAAAAAACAAAACCTGGGTTGAATGTCGTGTATGAAATTGTTATCTGGCATCGAGGCGCTCACGGGAAACAGCATTGCCATTGAATTCGACCGGACTATTACTGATATTGCCAGCAGTTCCATACCGCCCAGAATACCCATCGGACCCAGCTTCATCTCGCCCGGTTTTGTCGACCTCCAAGTAAACGGCTTCGCCGGCATTGACTTCAACTCCTCCACCACCACCATCGAAGACATCCACTGCGCCTTGCAAGCCATGTTCTCAACTGGCGTCACCCGTTGCTTGCCTACGCTGATTACCAACCAACCGGCGATCATGCTCCAACAACTGCGCAGGTTCGCTTCCGCGCGTGGTACCTCCGAAAATGCTCACGCCATCGCCGGCATTCACGTCGAAGGCCCGCATATTTCCCCTGAGGACGGCCCTCGCGGTGCCCATCCAAAACAATGGGTACGTCCGCCGGATATCGTCGAATACCAACGCTGGCAGGAAGCCGCCGAAGGGGCTGTGCGCATCGTCACAGTTGCTCCAGAATGGCCTGGTATCACACGGTATATCGAAGATGTTGTTCGAGATGGCACCATCGTCAGCATCGGCCATACCCACGCCTCCGCAGTGCAAATTCACGACGCTGTCTCCGCCGGAGCGACCATGTCAACCCACCTCGGCAACGGCGCCGGATCGAAAGACCGCCGCGATCCCTTTATTGAACAGCAATTGCAAGAAGACAAGCTCACGGCAAGCTTCATCGTCGACGGCCACCACCTGCCGGCGGAGTTCCTGCGCCGTGCCATCGCAGCGAAGGGCGTCGACCAATCCATCCTGCTAACCGACGCCGCTGCGCCTGCCATGTGCGAGCCGGGTGATTACTCTCTGGGCCGCGTAGACGTCGAACTTCACCCCAACGGTCGAGTGACCTTGCGTGGCCAACAGCGACTGGCTGGTTCCGCGCTCCGTCTGGACCACGCCATAAGTAACGTGATGCGCGATGCAGGCCTGGCCCTTCCCCAAGCCATCGCTATGGCCACGCTAACCCCAACCCGAGTCGCCAAACTGAGCAGCGCGGCTCTACAACCTGGAAACCGCGCAGATCTGGTTTTGTTTCAAACAGTAAACGGCCAAATTGATGTTTTGGAAACCTATCTGGCCGGCCGGAAGGTATTTACAAAATCCTCTTGATTTGTTCCAGCCCAGACCCACGAAGCTGATATCATACTTGAACGTGGAGGTACGACTTTAAATTATGACCAAACCATTTTTTGTACTGGGGACCCTCGCCTTGAGCACGTCTTTGGCTTACTTCGCTTCGCCGGCCTGGGCCCAAGCCCCCGACATGAGCAAGGTGGAAATCAAAACCAACAAGATTTCCAATAATTTCTATTCCTTGGATGGCAACGGCGGGACCATTGGCGTGCTGACGGGCCCCGACGGCGTCCTGATGGTGGATAGCCAGTTCGCCCCGCTCAGCGATAAAATCGCCGCCGCCGTCAAACAAATTTCCAATGGCAACATTCGCTTTCTGATCAACACGCACGTCCATGGCGATCACACCGGCGGCAACGAAAATTTCGGCAAAATGGGCGTAACCATCATCGCCCGCGAAGAACTGCGCAATCGGCTGCTGCATCCTAGCCCCGCCGCCAACGGCCAAACACCGCCGCCGACAACCCCGCCGGGCTTGCCTATGATCACCTACAACGGCCAGATGACCTTCAAGATGAACGGTGAGGAAGTCCGCGTCATCGCCATTCCCCGCGCTCATACCGATGGCGACAGCATGGTCTACTTCGTCAACAACGATGTCGTCATGACCGGTGACTGGTACCGCTCCATTCAATTCCCCAACATCGACCGCGCCAACGGCGGTAGTTTGCGCGGTTTGGAAGACGCCATGAGCCGCGTGATTGCCCTGTGCGGACCCAACACCAAAGTGATTCCCGGTCACGGTCCTACCGTCGGCCGTAATGAACTGATGGCCCACCGCGACATGATCGTGGGCGTTCGCGCCAAGGTTGCCGAACTGGTGAAGCAGGGTAAGTCTCAGGAAGAAACCATCGCGGCCAAACCCGCTGCCGAGTTCTCCTCGAAGATTCAGCAAATCGGCGTCACCGAAGATCGCTTCGTCGGTCAGGTGTACGCCGAACTGAAAGCCAACTAAGCGCTCTGCGCTCGTAAATCCGCAGGGCGGCCTTAGCGCCGCCCTTTTTTCTTTACCGCCGTCTTGGTCGCAATTTTGGTCTTCGACTTGGCCTTCTTCTTTTCCTTGGGAATCTCCATCGTTCCCCGGCAGTTCTTGGCTCCGCAAGCGCACGGCGTGTCATCGGTGTTGCGGTCGAAATGGTAATCGACCGTCAACTCCTCGCCTTTCTTGATCTCGCGCAGAGTTACATAAATGATGTGGCCCTTGACGATCCGCGTCACCAGATTTGGCTCACAGCAATGGTTGATGATCTCGGCTCCGCTTCCGCCCACCGATCCATCCAAAGTCCAATACTTGTCCAGCGTGAACAGATACGTATGCTTCCCTTGGCCCCGCCGGCTGGTTTCCACACGGTTGCAGCGTTCGCCGGTATATTCGATCACCTTGCGATTCACCGGAATCCGCTGCAGCGCGTAAACGCCGAAACGGTGAATCTTCGATGGCCGGATTTCAATCTCGAAGCAGGCGTAATCGGGGTTGATGCGGGGAGTGCGAACAAGACCTGAGTTCATGGTTATGATTTCAAAGCGCGAAACCATTAAGTGTAGCGCGCTCGGCTAAGATAGTGAAGTTCTCTGCGCAAATTTGTCTCATGAAAATCACCAAACCACCCGTCTTCTTTACCCTGCTGATATTGTTTTCGCTCAGTGGTTGCGCCGCGCTCATCTACGAAGTCGTTTGGTACCAACTCCTGCAGTTGGCCATCGGGTCAACCCAAGTTTCGCTTGGCATTCTACTCGCCACCTTTATGGGGGGCCTGGCCCTCGGCAGCTTCGTACTGCCGCGCGTGGCTTTGCATTCCCATCCGCTCAAACTCTATGCCACACTCGAGCTCGGCATCGGCGTTTGCGGCCTCATCGTGCTCACCGTGATGCCTTCCATCAGTCAGGCTTACTTCGCCGGTGCCCGCACGGGACTGCTCGGCATGCTCCTGCGCGGCTTCATCGCCGCCGCTTGCATGTTGCTGCCCACCGCGCTGATGGGCGCGTCGCTGCCCGCCATCGCCCGCTTCGTGAAGGCCACGCCCGCTGGCATCGCGTCACGTGACTTCGCGACACGTGACGTCACGACAAACGACATGGCCACCTGGGGATGGCTCTATGCCGGCAACACTTTGGGCGCGGTCCTTGGTTGTCTCGCCGCTGGCTTCTGGCTGCTCCGCGTCTACGATACCTCGATTGCCAATTACTTCGCCGTCGCCCTAAACTTCGCCGTTGCGGCGGGAAGTTATGTTCTGGCCCGCGCGACTCCGTTCGTAGCGCACTCAGCCGAGCCTGCCCAGAATCTCCCAGAAACCGAAAGCCCTTGGCCCATTTACCTCACCATCGCTATCTCCGGCGCTTGTGCCCTTGGGGCCGAGGTCATCTGGACCCGCCTCCTCGGCATGCTGCTCGGCAACACGGTTTATGTTTTTGCGGTCATCCTGGCAGTGTTCCTGCTCGGTTTGGCCCTGGGTAGCGGCGGAGCGTCTTTGCTGCTAAGCCTGCACAAACTCCGCCCGCGTCATGCCCTTGCTTGGTCGCAAATTCTATTAACCTTCGCCATCGCCTGGACCGCCTACATGATCGTCGATTCCCTGCCCTATTGGCCCATCGACACGTTTCTCACCCGCAATCCCTGGCATACATTTCAACTGGATCTGGTCCGCTGCCTGTGGGCCTTGCTGCCGCCCGCGTTTTTATGGGGCGCCAGTATGCCCCTGGCCTGCGCCGCTGTTAGCAACCTCGACACCAACACCAATCAGGACGCCTCCCGCATCGTCGGTCATGTCTACGCCGCCAACACGATCGGCGCCATCATCGGAGCCCTCGGCACCAGCCTCATCCTCGTCCCCTGGATCGGCACCCAAAACTCCCAGCGCGTAATGTTGGTTCTCGCCGCCATCGCCGCGTTCTTCGCCTTTACAGTCAGCGGCAAAATGTTCAAGACATTTGCGTGGTCCAGCGTACCGATCAATACTCTTCTCGCCTGGGCCACCTTGCTGGTATCCACTGCGTTCTTAACTTGGAGCATTGACCCCGTCCCCGGCGCGCTCATCGCCTACGGCCGCCGCATGCCCGTTTACATCAACAACTCCACCATCATCTATACCGCCGAGGGGCGCAACTCTTCGCTCGCCATCGGCCGCTACGCCGACGGCGCCACTGAAATTGACGTCAACGGTCACGTCGAAGCTACAACTGAGCCCTATGACATGAAACTCCAACGCATGGTCGGCCACCTGCCCGCTTTGCTCCATCCCAATCCGCGTTCGGTACTCGGCATCGGTTTCGGCGCGGGAGTATCCGCCGGCACCTTTACCCGCTATCCCACCATCCAGAACATTACCATCTGCGAAATCGAACCGCTGATTCCGCCTACTTCCACCCAATACTTCGGTCCACAGAACTACGAAGTCTTTCGCAATCCCAAAACCCACGTCCAGTTTGACGACGCCCGGCACTATCTGCTCACTACCCATGAAAAATTTGATGTCATTGCATCGGACCCGCTCGACGTCTTCGTCAAAGGCACTGCCGCGCTTTACACCCGCGAATACTTCGACGCCGTCAAACGCCACTTGAACCCCGGCGGCATCTTCACTCTTTACGTCCCGCTCTACGAAAGCGACATCGCCACCGTAAAAAGCGAAATGGCCACGTTCTTCGACGCCTTTCCCTATGCCACGATTTGGGCCAACAATCAGAATGGCGCGGGTTACGACATGGTCTTCATGGGACAAATGACGCCGCTCACCATCAACATTGACCAGATGCAACAACGACTGAATCGTCCCGACTACGCACCCGTGCTGGCTTCTTTACAGGAAATTCAGGTGTCTTCGGCGATCAGCTTGCTGGCTCCCTACACCGGCGGCAATGCCGACTTAGGCAAGTGGACCCAAGGCGCTGAAATCAATCGCGACCGCAATCTGAAACTCATGTACATGGCCGGTTGGGGCATCAACTCCAACATGGCCGATGGCATTTATCGCTTGATCCTGCAATTCCGCAAACCGCCCACCATCTTCACCGGCACGCCCGCCACACTGGCTGCTTTGCAGGAAGCCATGCTGTCGGTTTCAGGAGGCCGCTAACAGCGCTCGCCTTACTGCGGCGCGGGCACCTTATTGGGGCGCAGGGAAAAAACCCGCCACTATCGGCACTGGAGCCAGCGGCCTGTTTCGCAGCCGTTCCTCGGCCTCAAACGCTAACACGCCTTGCACTGTAATTTCAAAACGATTGTTGTCGGCCCGATGGATCAGCTTGCTTTCCTTCAACAGCCAGAAGCTGAACTCCAAATGCTCCCGCGGAATCGCCAGCATCTCTTCAAAATCGCGGGAGCTCAGCGATGGCGCGTGCGCCTCCGTCATGCGCTTGGTGTACAGCAATCGCAAAATGCCCTGCCGCTTGCGAATCTCCGCTTCCACCCCTTGCGACTCCTCAAATGTCTTGAACAATTGCACCCGGCCCTTGGCCTGGGTCGCCAAACGGGCATCCAGCGCCGCCCTCTTTTCCGGATCCGACAGCGCCTCGTGCGCTTCCACCATCTGGCGAAACATTTCCGCATTTCCGGTTTCTTTGTTGTCCGGATGATAGCGTGACGCCATCACGTGAAATACCCGCCGGATCGTTTCGCCATCCGCGCTCCGGCTCAATTGCAAGATCTCGTAGTGATCGACCAGCGGCGCCTCCTCGCCTTCCGCCTCCGGTTGATTCGCACCGGACTTGCTCCCCATTCCAAACGCCAGCCCCGCCACAAATTTCCCCGGCGCAATTTCCGTGCACCAGCGCACCCTGCACGGTCCATTTAATTTTTGCCGCCCGGTGGCACTATCAATCTCCCCTGCCACGTTCACCGTCGCGCCCTGTTCCACCGGCCATTCCAGCTCCAGGCGAACCCCGTCGCTACTGCAGTCGATCAGCCGCGCGCACAGCCCTGCTCCCGTCTTCGCGCCCAAGTGAATCACCATATCCTTTTGGCTACCGAAAGCTCTGCGGCGCGGACGCGCCCGTTTTTCCGCTGTCTTATCCGTGGCCTTGTCGGTACTGGAACGCATCATTCCCCTTTGCTCGTGTGCTGCCTACCTTATCGGTTTCTTGGGGGAATAACCTTAGGCCAGCCCGAACGCGGCTATCATGAAACTTCGCCCATGCCACCATCCACAAATCGCTTCGACGCCATCATCGTCGGTGCCGGCCACAACGGACTGGTCACCGCCGCCTATCTCGGTAAGGCCGGCCTCCGTGTGCTGGTTCTTGAATCCCGTGAACTCGTTGGCGGCTGCGCGGTTACCGAAGAAATCTGGCCCGGCTATCGCGTCTCTACTGCATCTTATTTATCTAGCCTCATGCAGGAAAAGGTCGTCCGCGAACTCGAACTCGAACGCTTCGGCTACCACGTCGACGCCAAAGATCCTGCCTTCTTCTCGCCCTTTCCCTCCTCTGACAAGAGTGACGCCCGCCATCTCTTCATGTGGCAGAATCGCGCCAAAACTCTTGCCGAAATCGCCAAATTCTCCCAGCACGACGCCGAGTCCTATCCTCGCTACGAAGCCCACCTGGAGCGCCTCGCCATGGTCGCCGAGTCTCTTCTTCTCACCACTCCGCCCGAATTTCCTCCCGCCAGTATCGGCGACTTTTTCAACTATCTGAAACTGATGGGCAAAATGCGCGGCCTCTCGCGCACCGAAATCGTTGGCCTCGTCAAAATCTTCACCCAAAGCGCCGCCGATTTTCTCGACGATTGGTTTGAGTCCCCACAGATCAAAGTCACCCTCGCCACCGACGGCGTCATCGGAGCCAATGGCGGACCCCGTTCCCCCGGCACCGCCTACATTCTTCTCCACCACTGCATGGGTGGAGTCAACGGCCATCGCGGCTTGTGGGGCTTCGTGCGCGGCGGCATGGGGGCCGTCTCCAACGCCATCGCCGATTCCGCCCGCTCCGTCGGTGTCGAAATCCGCACCAATTCGCCCGTCAACCAAATTTCGGCAAGGAATGAGAGTAACGACGCGCGTGCCACAGGTGTTGTCCTCACCAACGGCGACGAGTTGCATGCGCCCATCATCATCAGTAATCTGGACCCGCAACGAACATTCCTGAAAATGCTCGACGCCAAACATCTCCCCGAAGATTTCCTCGCGGGCATCCGCCGCTACCGCACTGAAGGCACGTCGTTGAAGATGAATCTCGCCCTCAGTGGCCTCCCTGAATTCACGGCCTACCCCGGCTCGCCCGGCCCCCAGCACCGGGCCACCATGCACATCTGCCCCTCCATCGAATACGTCGAGCGCGCCTGGGATGACGCCAAGTACGGCCGCCCGTCACATTCCCCGCTCATCGAGATGACCATCCCCACCATGTACGACCCCTCGCTCGCCCCGCCCGGCCGGCACATCATGGGCATTTTTTTGCAATACGCCCCTTACACATTAAAAGACACCACCTGGGACGCCCAGCGCGAACCCTACGCCGACCGCATCATCGAAGTGATCGCCGAATACTGCCCCAACATCCGCGACATCATCGTCGAGCGCCAAACCCTGACCCCGCTGGACCTCGAACGCCGCTTCGGCCTCACCGGTGGCAACATCTTCCACGGTGAAATGTCCCTCGACCAGATGTTCGTCATGCGCCCCCTCGCCGGTTGGGCCAAGTATCGAACGCCCATCAAAAACCTGTATTTATGCGGCTCCGGAACCCACCCCGGAGGCGGAGTCATGGGAGCCCCCGGCCACAACGCCGCGCGGGAAATTTTGCAGGATCGATAGGCGGAAGAAACAAGCATCGGCCTAAATTGCTTTTAGGAACAATGACTTACCGCATACACGACCGAATCGACCTGACAAGACCATAATGGTCTGATATACTTACCCTGGATGTTGAAGCTGGCATGTTAAAGCTAACCAAGAAAGCGGACTATGGGCTGATCGCACTGCGGCATTTAGCCGTGGCGTCTGGTCAGATCAAAACGAGTGCGTCCGCCAAGGACATCGCTGAAGCTTATGCGATCCCCCTACCTCTGCTTTCGAAGATTCTGCAGAAATTGGCCAAAGGCGGGCTGCTGATTTCCGAACAAGGGACCAATGGCGGGTATCGGCTATCGCGCGCGGCGAAGGACATCAGCACGCTAGAGGTGATCCGAACTATCGACGGGCCAATCATTCTCACGAAGTGCTTCACCGATCATCCGGGTTGCGATCAAAGCGCGTTGTGCCCGGTGCGAGAACCGCTGCGGAAAGTGCACGAGGGCATTTTGGGGCTGCTTCGGAATATTTCCGTCGCCGATTTGGCCAGCGATGACATGCAAGTGAACGCGAGGGTTCCAGGCAGTATGGTTTCCAGCATCCGTCCTGCACTTGCGAACATCCAACCGAATGCTGCAGATATTCTGACGGGACAAACTAGATGAAACTGCCAATTTACATGGACAATCACGCCACCTCGCCGGTAGATCCGCGGGTGTTTCAGGCGATGACGCCGTACCTGACCAATATTTTTGGTAACGCGGCCAGCCGCAATCATAGCTTCGGGTGGCAGGCGGAAGAAGCCGTCGAAAAAGCGCGTAAGCAAGTGGCCAACCTGATTGGTGCGACGTCGAAAGAAATCGTTTTCACCAGCGGAGCAACGGAATCGAACAATTTGGCGCTGAAGGGCGTGGCCGAAATGTATGCCGAAAAGGGCAACCACATCATCACGGCGGCCACCGAGCACAAAGCGATTCTGGACACCTGCAAGCGTCTGGAGAAGCACGGCGTGCGCGTGACGTATTTGCCGGTGGAACAAAACGGTTTGGTAGATCTGGACAAGCTGCGCATGGCCATCACGGACAAAACGATTTTGATCAGCATCATGCACGCCAACAATGAAATCGGCGTGGTGCAGCCGATTCGCGAGATCGGCAAGATTGCCAGAGAACGCGGCGTGCTGCTGCACACGGACGGAACCCAGGCTGCTGGTAAAATTCCGGTGAACGTGCTGGAAGACAACATTGACCTGATGTCGATCAGCGCGCATAAAATGTACGGACCGAAAGGCGTGGGCGCGCTGTATGTTCGCCGGCGAAATCCGCGGGTGCAATTGACGGCACAGATGGATGGCGGCGGGCACGAACGCGGGATGCGATCGGGAACGCTGAACATTCCTGGCATTGTTGGCCTTGGCGAAGCCTGTGCGATTGCGCAAGCCGAGATGCCGGCGGAAGCGAAACGCATGGCGTTCCTGCGCGACAAACTGAAAGACCGGCTGATGTCTTCGCTCGACGAAGTGTATATCAACGGCACGATGGAGCACCGCCTGCCGAACAACCTGAACATCAGTTTTGCGTATGTGGAAGGCGAAAGCCTGCTGATGGGCATTAACGACATTGCAGTGTCCAGCGGATCGGCGTGCACCTCGGCGACGCTTGAGCCGAGTTATGTTCTGAAGGCTTTGGGCGCGGGCGACGATCTGGCCCACTCATCGATTCGGTTCGGTTTAGGCCGTTTCAATACAGAAGAAGAAGTGGACTACGTGGCCGGCAAAGTGATTGAAGTGGTGAAAAAGCTGCGCGAGCTTTCGCCGCTGTACGAAATGTTCAAAGAAGGCATTGATTTAAGCAAAGTCCAATGGACGGCGCACTAAACGATTTTCGGTAAAGACGCAAAACTAAGGAGTCTACCCATGGCATATTCCGACAAAGTGATCGATCATTACGACCATCCGCGCAATGTGGGATCGCTCGATAAAAGTGACCCGAATGTGGGCACGGGCATGGTGGGCGCGCCGGAATGCGGCGACGTCATGAAACTGCAAGTGAAGGTGAATCCGGAAACCGGCGTCATTGAAGACGCCAAGTTCAAGACCTTCGGCTGCGGCAGCGCGATTGCCAGTTCCTCGCTGGCAACCGAATGGCTGCGCGGCAAAACGGTGGACGAAGCGCTGGCCATCAAGAACACGGACATCGTCAATGAGCTGAGTCTGCCGCCGGTGAAGATTCACTGCTCGGTTTTAGCGGAAGATGCGATTAAAGCGGCCATCAACGATTATCGCGCCAAAGTGGCCAAGACCACGCCAGTGGCTGCGGTAACAGCCTAAGTTTCATTGAGAAAAGACATGGTCACCGTCACTCCCAAAGCCGTGGATAAGATTCGCCAGGCCTTCCAGAAAGAAGGCGTGTCGGGTGGCGGCGGTCTGCGCCTGGGCGTATTGGGTGGGGGCTGTTCAGGACTGAGCTATCAATTTAAGTTTGACCCGAAGCCCCGCGCGACGGATCAAGTTCTTACCTACGGCGACGTACAGGTATTCATCGACCCTAAAAGCCTGGTGTTTCTGGACGGCATGACGCTGGATTGGAAAGACTCACTGATGCAATCGGGCTTTGTATTTGACAATCCGCATGCGAAGAAGAGTTGCGGTTGCGGGACGTCATTCTCGGCCTAAGGCAGTCGTTTTTGAAATGAACTATTACGAAGCGTTGGGCTTGCAAACGAAGCTGACGCTGGATGCAGATGATCTAAAAAAGCGCTACTACGAGCGTAGCCGCCAATGGCATCCGGATAAGTTCAGCCGTGCCAACGCCGATGAACAACAAAAGGCCCTGGACACCACTGCGCTGCTGAACGACGCTTACCGCACGCTGCGAGATCCGGTGGCACGCGCTGAATACGTCCTGGAAGAGCGGAAGATACATCCTGCGAAGACTCCCCCGCCGGAGTTGTTGGAAGAAGTGTTCGAGTTGAACATGGCGCTGGAGGAGTTGCGTGAAGGCGATCAATCCGTGCGGCCACAGCTAGAAAACACCAAACACAAGTTCGCGCATATGTTAGACGAAATCGATCATGGAATCGCGGTAATGTCCAGCCTTTATGATCGGAGCCATGATGAGTCTTTACTGCACGCCATTCGCAGCGTGCTGGACCGGCGGCGCTACGTTTCAAACCTCATGCGGGATGTGAATAAGGAATTGAATGTCGACCTTTCAAATTGATTTTGGCGGAGGGAATTCGCCGCAAAAGATCCTGGGCATAGATCTGGGCACGACCAATAGCCTGGCGGCGATTATGGACCTGACGGGGCCGCGGCTAATGACCGGCATTATACCGAGCGTGGTGGCGGTGAGTGAGGAAGGCGACGTCATTGCAGGCGAAGAAGCCCTCCAGATGCTAGTGACGCATCCGGAACGGACAGTGTATTCCGTGAAACGCCTGATGGGGCGC
The DNA here is from genome assembly GCA_025350105.1 of Terriglobia bacterium. GTDB lineage: Bacteria > Acidobacteriota > Terriglobia > Bryobacterales > Bryobacteraceae > Palsa-187. The sequence continues at coordinate 24,510 of JANXYJ010000020.1, forward strand.
GGACCAGCGGATATTCAAGACGAGTTGAAATTATTTCCATTTCGGTTGACGGGTTTGGGAGATGCGCCATCCGATTCGATGATTCATTTGCAGCTGGGCGACAAGGTGATGACGCCGCCGGAAGTTTCCGCGCATATTCTTCGCAAGCTGAAATGGGACGCGGAAAACGTTTTGGGTGAGCGGCTGACGCAAGCGGTGATTACCGTTCCCGCATACTTCAACGACGCGCAGCGCCAGGCTACCAAAGACGCCGGGCGCATTGCGGGGCTGGATGTGTTACGGCTGGTGAATGAACCCACGGCGGCTGCCTTGGCATACGGCTTGGACAAGCGCAAAGAAGGCGTGATTGCGGTTTACGATTTAGGCGGCGGAACATTCGATGTGTCGATTTTGCGGTTGCACGAGGGTATTTTCGAGGTATTAGCCACCAATGGCGATACGCATCTGGGCGGCGACGACATCGACAATTTGCTGATGGCGGTGGCGCTGGAAGACATTCAGTCGGAATGGGGCGAGAACATTTCCAGCCACAGCGATGCAGTGCAACTGCTGCGGCGGGCCGTAATTCAGGCGAAAGAAAAGCTGAGTTTCGTCCCCGCAGCGGTGATCGATCTGAACTACAACGACAAGCACTACCAACGCGAAATCACGTTAGATGTGTTCAACCGCCTGATTCAACCGATCGTGGAACGAACGCTGGCGCGCTGTCGAGCTTGTTTGGCGGATTCCAAGATGAGCGTTGCGGAGATCAACGAAGTGGTGATGGTGGGAGGATCGACGCGCATTCCACTGGTGCGTGCCGAGGTGGAAAAGCTTTTCCGCAGCCGACCGCACACAGAGTTGAATCCGGATGAAGTGGTGGCGCTGGGTGCGGCGGTGCAAGCCGGCATTCTTTCCGGCGATGTAAAGGACCAGTTGCTGTTGGACGTGACGCCACTGTCTTTGGGGATTGAGACCATGGGCGGTCTGGTATCGAAACTGATCCATCGCAATTCGACCATTCCCGCGTCGGCTGTCGACCAGTTCACTACGGCCGTGGACGGACAGCGCAACGTGCTGATTCACGTGGTGCAAGGCGAGCGCGAATTGGTGAAGGATTGCCGGAGCCTGGCTCGTTTCGATCTAAAAGAATTGCCGCCGATGCCCGCGGGGCTGGCGCGGATTGAAGTGCGCTTTCTGATTGATGCGAACGGCATTCTGAACGTGACTGCACGCGATGCGCGCACGGGCCAGGAACAAAGCCTGGAAGTGAAACCCTCCTACGGACTGAGCGACGAACAGGTAGAAGCGATGATTCTAGAGAGCTTCGATCATGCCGAAGCTGATATGAACGAGCGCCAGGTGCGCGAGGCCCGGGTGGAAGCCGACAATAACCTTGCAGCGGTAGAAAAAGCGCGGCGCAACGAAGCCTTTGTGGCGCTATCGCCGGAAGAGCGGCAGGCAATTGAAGTTGCGATCCAAGGCTTGTTGGCCGTGTATCACAGCGAGGATCATCATTTGATTCGCGAAAAGATTGATGTGTTAAATGAAGTGACACGGAATCTGGCCGAAAACATGATGAATACGGCAGTGCGCGGAGCTTTAAAAGGAACCAAATTGTGAAAGGAATGAAATTGTGAATTGGAACACGCTGGATGATATTGCCATCGCGCTGTACGAGAAATTTCCGAAGCAGGATCCAACCACAATTCGCTTTACGGATCTTCACAAATGGATTACGGAGCTGGACGGATTTGACGACGATCCCAAAAAATCGAACGAAGCCAAGCTGGAGGCAATTCAGATGGCGTGGATCGAGGAGTTTCAGGACAACCAGTGACGCGGGCATCCGTTTTCTTTCTGTGTAGCGTTTTGCTCGGTGCCGAGAAGGCGAGGCTGCTGACGCCGGAGATGCGAGCGGTATCCAACCACGTTACCGCCAGCGCGCTGCGGGGGCACGTGGCATTCCTGTCGTCAGATTTACTCGAAGGACGAGATACGCCATCGCGTGGTTTGGAAATCGCCGGCGAATATCTGGCGACGCAGTTGCGCCTGATGGGGCTGGAGCCCGCCGGTGATGACGGTTATTTTCAGACTGTCGTGGTTCAACCGGAAAATCTAAATTCCGCGAAGTCACGAAATGTCGCTGGAATTTTGCGGGGTAGCGATCCGCTGTTGAAAGACAGTTACGTCATCCTGAGTGGGCACTACGATCATATTGGTCTGGCGAAACAGGGTGCGGATCTTATCTTCAACGGGGCGAACGACGACGCCAGCGGTACGGCATCGGTACTCGAAGCGGCCAGCGCGTTGGCGTCGCTGAAAATTCATCCTAAGCGCAGCATTGTGTTTATTCTGTTTTGCTGTGAAGAGAAGGGCCTGCGTGGGTCCCGCTACTACGCGCTGCATCCCCTGGTTCCGTTGGCCAAAACATCGGCACAGTTGAATTTGGAACAAATGGGGCGAACGGATTCAACGGAAGGCCCGCACATAAAGGCCGCGAATTTGACGGGTTTCGATTTTTCGGATTTGCCGCTGGCGGTGGTGGACGCGGGGCGGCGAGTCGGCATTGCCGTCACCAAAGATCCCAAGGGGAGCGATGCCTATTTCAATCGCAGCGACAATGGGCCACTGGCGCGCTTGGGCATTCCGGCGCACACGATGAGCGTGACTTACGATTTCCCGGATTACCATGCCGTCGGCGATGAGTGGCAGAAGCTCGACTACGACAATATGGCGCAAGTGGACCGGGCCGTGGCAATCGCCGTTCTGGAACTGGCTTCGTCGCTCGTGGCTCCCAGGTGGAACGCGGCCTATCCACAGGCGAAACAGTATGTTGACGCGGGGAAGAAGCTCTACGCGAAGTAACAGGTGCAAGACCCCAGGCGGAAGCCTGTGCCACTACTTGTTGGCTGAAAGTGCTTTGATGATTTCGCCGGTGAAGCCTTTGGCGTCGCCGAAAAGCATCAGGGTTTTGTCCAGGTAGTAGAGCTCGTTGTCAATGCCCGCGAAGCCTGGGTTCATACTGCGTTTGATGATCATCACGGTATGCGCTTTATCGGCATCGAGAATCGGCATGCCGTAGATGGGGCTGTTTTTATCGTGACGCGCAACGGGGTTTACGACGTCGTTGGCGCCGATCACCAAGGCAACATCCACTTCCGGGAAGTCGGGATTGATGTCTTCCATTTCGTGCAAACGATCATAGGGAATATCGGCTTCGGCCAGCAAGACGTTCATGTGACCAGGCATGCGGCCAGCCACGGGATGGATGGCGAAGTCGACTTGCACGCCGCGCTTGCCCAATACGTCAGAAAGTTCACGCATTTTGTGTTGTGCCTGCGCCACGGCCATACCGTAGCCGGGAATGACCACAACTCGGCGGGCGCTCTCCAGAATCGCAGCGGCGTCCTCGGCGGTAGCGGAACGGACAGGCTTCGAAGAGGCTGCCGAGGCGGTGGCGGTTTGCGCCTGGCCAAAAGCTCCAAAGAGAACGTTGGTGAACGAACGATTCATCGCTTTGCACATGATCACGGAGAGGATGAAACCCGAAGAAGCATTCAGGGCTCCGGCGATGATCAACAGGCGATTTTCCAGCGCAAAGCCCATGGCCGCACACGCCGCACCGGCATAAGAGTTGAGCAACGCGATGACGGTCGGCATGTCTCCGCCACCTATGGGCAAGATCAACAAAACGCCAAACAGTAGCGACAGCGCAGTAAAGGTGGGGAACACCCAGCCGGGCGTGGGCTCCATGATCATCCAGACGCCCAGTACCGCGGCAAAGGCAAACAGAAGCAAATTAACGAAATTTTGGCCTTTATAGGTGAGTGGCCGCGTGGGGACAATTTCCTGCAATTTACCAAACGCCATGACGCTGGCCGTAGTGGTGAGATAACCCAGCAAACTTTCGATGACGATGGCGACCATCTTGAAGCCAGTGGTGGGATGGCCGTCGGCGACGTCCTTAAAATATTCCGCGGAACCAACCAGCGCCGCCGCAAGCGCACCGAAGGCGTGCGAGAGCGCGGTTAACTGCGGGACGGAGGTCATCGGCATCAGATACGCCAAAGGTGCACCAACCGCAGCACCGGCCACGAAGGCGATGACGATCCACTCATAACTGACGATTTCATGGCGCAGCAGAGTGCCCACCACGGCCAACAACATTCCAAACTCACCGGCTAGCACGCCGCGCCGCGCCGTAACGGGAGAGTTCAACCATTTAATGGAAAGAACAACGCAAAGGGCAGCGATAATATACGCTGCCTGCCAGAAGGAGTCGTTCATTTGCTGACGGTCTCCTTCTTCTTGAACATCTTCAGCATGCGGTCTGTGATCAAGAATCCAGCCACGATATTGATAGTGGCGAACATGACGGCGATGGTGCCCAGTATTTTGCTAAGCAGCGGAGATCCGCCGTTGCCCGCGACCAGAATCGCACCGACCACAGAAATGGCGGAAATGGCGTTGGTCAACGACATTAAGGGAGTGTGCAGTAGAGGCGACACGCGGCGCACCAACTCCAAACCCAACGGCACCGCCAGAACTAACACGTATAGACTAATTTCAATTTCGTTGCTCATGATTGCGAATGTCCTTGTGAATTATGCTTTGGCCCCGGCACCGAGCAATTCCTGAACCCGGGCGTTGGTGATTTGGCCGTCGCGGGTGACCAAGGTATCGCGCGTGATGTCATCATTGACGTCGATGTTCAGCGCGCCTTCCTTGGTAATCATGTTCTTCAGGAATGTCACGATATTGCGGCCGTACATCTGACTGGAATGGCTGGGCACGGTGGCCGGAAGATTGACGGGGCCGATGATCGTCACGTCCTGATCGACGATTGTTTCGCCGGCTTTGGTCAGTTCGCAATTGCCACCGCGTTCGGCGGCTAGATCGACGATGACCGAACCGGCGCTCATCACCCGGGCCATCTCTTTCGTCACCAGAATAGGTGCTTTGCGTCCGGGGACAGCCGCGGTGGTGATCACCACGTCCTGCTCCTTCATCACCGCCGACATTTGTTCGCGCTGGCTGCGGATTTCATCGTCGGTAAGAGCACGGGCGTAGCCTCCCTGCCCTTCTCCAGTGGATCCGATATTGATGTTAACGAACTTCGCCCCCAGGCTTTCGATCTGCTCTTTCACCGCGGCGCGGACATCGTAGCCGCTGACGACGGCACCCAGGCGCCGTGCCGTGGCGATCGCCTGCAAACCGGCAACACCGGCGCCAATCACCAATACTTTCGCGGGCGGAACGGTGCCGGCGGCGGTGGTCATCATGGGAAAAAGTCTGGGCAGGGCGGCCGCGGCAATGAGCACGGCTTTGTAGCCGGCCACCGAAGCCATGGACGAAAGCGCGTCCATACTTTGGGCGCGGGTGGTGCGCGGAACCAGTTCCATTGAAAACAAAGTGACCCCGGCCTGCGCATAGCGCGCGGCAATTTCGGGATCACTCAACGGATCGCAAAAGCCGATGACCACTTGATTCGTCTTGCCACTGGGATTTGCTGGCACCCGAACGGTTAACAAGATATCGGACTTGGCGCAAACATCCTGCGCAGTGGTGATCTTCGCGCCTTTGGCCGCGTAGTCAGCGTCCAAAAAACCAGAAGCCAATCCGGCGTTGGACTCAATCCAAACCTCGCAACCGGATTTCGTCAGTAGGTCCATCACTTTGGGGGTGATCGCAACACGCCGTTCGCCCGGATGTGTTTCCTTCAATACTCCAACCGAAAGTCCCAAGATCTACTTTCCTCCAATGATGTCGTTGCGAAAATGCCGTTATCTAAAATCTTCCTGCAGTTCATCCAGTGCCGCGGCGCCGGGGCACAGCTTTTCATAAGGAACATGAGACAACGCGCTACTGGGCGTCTGGTTCATCTCATGCATGTTCGCCACACTCTCGTCCACGTACAGCAATCCGGTGGCGATTTCGTCTTTGTGATCCTGCAGGTAGTTGTAGACTTTCTGCCGGTCACGCGGATCGTAGTCTTTGGGTACCGCACGGAAACTAACCACACTCCCATCGTGCATGGTCACGCTCGTGGTGCCAATCTGGCCGATGGAGGCAACAATCTCGGTTGCCGGTGGGACAAAATCCGCCTCCGTTGTTCTTTGGATATGCTTCCTAGTATAGAGGTAACTCTTGGTGGACCCGTTGTGGTCGTTAAAAGTGACGCAGGGCGAGATGACATCCACCAGCGCAAACCCGCGATGCGCAATGGCGGCCTTCAATATGGGCACCAGTTGTTCCTTATCGCCGGAGAAGCTGCGCGCAACAAACGTAGCCCCGATGCTCAGCGCCAACGCCACCGGATCCAGCGGCGCCATGCGATTGGCTTCACCTTTCTTGCTTTTGGAACCAACGTCGGCAGACGCGGAAAACTGGCCTTTGGTCAGGCCGTAGACGCCATTGTTTTCGATGACGTACAGCATTTTCACGTTGCGTCGAATCGCATGGCACATGTGGCCCAAGCCAATAGAGAGCGAATCGCCGTCGCCGGAAACGCCGATATAAGTAAGTTCGCGATTGGCTGCGTTGGCGCCGGTGGCGATGGCCGCCATGCGCCCGTGTGCGGAGTTAAAGCCGTGCGCTCCGCTTACAAAATAGGTTGGCGTCTTCGATGAACAACCGATGCCACTCAACTTTGCGATCATGTGCGGTTCAAAGGAAAGCTCCCACAGTGCGCGAATAATGGCGGCGGTGATGGAATCGTGCCCGCATCCGGCGCACAAGGTAGACATGGCGCCTTCGTAGTCACGAACTGTGAGGCCCAAGGCATTGCGGTGCAAGCTGGGGTGAACGGCAACGGGTTTGGCAATGGATGGCATATAGAAGTTATTCCCAGGAGTCTGAATTCACCAGTTTGGACGGATCCCCGTTGGGAGAGACGCCCGGGACGGCATTGGGCAAAATGGGTTCTACTTGTTTTGAGATGGGATCGATCACATGTTTGGCGCTGAGCGGGAAGCCGCCGTAGACCAGGACAGAACGCAACCGGTCTTTCGGGACGGACGTTTCCAGAGTGAGCAAAGAACGAAGTTGGGCGTCGCGGTTTTGTTCGACGATATAGGTGAAGTTGTGCGACATCAGGAACTGTTCCACGCTATCGTCGAACGGAAAACCGCGTATGCGCATGAAGTCGGCAACGATGCCGCGCGAGGCCAGAATTTCGACGGCTTCGCGCACTGCCGCATCACAACCGCCGATGGTGGCGATGCCAAAGCGCGAGCCTTCGCGTTTTTCGATGATGGGTTTGGGAACGTACTTGGCAGCGGCCTTATGTTTCTTCAGCAGCCGGTCCACCACTTCCTGATATTCGTCTGGTGTTTCGGTGTAGCCGCCAAATTTGTTATGACCGGAGCCGCGCGTGAAGAATGCGCCTTTGGAGTGAACGCCGGGCAGGGTGCGCGCGGCAATGAAATCGGCGTCTTCGTTGTAGTAGCGCTGAAACTTGGTGAGCTTAGCAATTTGATCCAGGGTCAGGACGCGCCCGCGATCAGGTTGATAGCTGCCGTCCCACTTCAGGCGCGGGACCACCCAGTCGTTCATGCCGATGTCTAAGTCCGTAAGCAGGAACACCGGAGTCTGAAAGCGCTCGGCGAGATCGAATGTTTTGGGAGCGAATTCAAAGCACTCGGCCGGGTTCGACGGAAACAGTAGAATATGTTTGGTATCACCGTGCGATGCGTAGGCAGCTTCCATCAAATCGCCTTGCTGCGTGCGTGTGGGCATGCCCGTGGACGGGCCCACTCGCTGCACGTCAATGATGACAACGGGAATCTCGGCGTAGTAGGCCAAACCCAGCAATTCATTCATCAGCGAAATGCCGGGGCCGGAGGTGGATGTGAAGGCGCGGGCTCCATTCCAGCACGCGCCAATCACCATGCCGATCGCGCCCAGTTCATCTTCGGCTTGCAGAATACAGAAATTGTTTTCGCCGGTTTCGGGGTCCTTGCGATACTTCTCGCAGAACATTTTGAAGGCATCCATGGCTGAGGTGGAAGGCGTGATAGGGTACCAGGCAGCCACCGTGGCGCCGGCATAAACGCAGCCCAATGCGGCCGCGGTGTTGCCATCGATCAAAATTTTGTCGCCGTTAGCGTCCATCTTCTCGAGCGAAAACGGAAGAGGGCACTCAAAGTTTTGGATGGCGTAGTCGTAGCCCAGGCGTAACGCTTTCAGATTGGATTCGCGCAGGGCCTTCTTGGCGGCAAATTTTTCGTCCAGCAACTGATGGACGATTTCCATATCCACGCCCAGCGCAGCCACCAGCGTTCCGGCGTAGGCAATGTTCTTCATCAGAATGCGCTCGCGCGGATCCTTGAAGTTCTGGTTGCACATCTGGGAAAACGGGACACCCAGAAACGTAATGTCTTCGCGATTCAGCGCCGGATCCAGCGGCCAAGTGGAATCGTAAAGCAGATAACCGCCGGAGCGCACTTCGGCCACGTCCTTCGCATACGTCTGCGAGTTCATGGCCACCATCAGGTCGTAGTCCAAAGCGCGGGCGGTGTGGCCGTCTTTGTTGACCCGAATTTCGTACCAGGTTGGCAGGCCCTGAATATTCGAAGGGAAAAGATTCTTGCCCGAAACCGGAATACCCATTCGAAAAATCGCCTGCATCAGCAAGCTGTTGGCGCTGGCCGAGCCGGTTCCATTCACGTTCGCCAGCTTGAAGGCAAAATCATTGACGCGAGAACGTAAGAGTTGATGCAAAGGTCAGTGTCTCCTCAAATGGCCGTCAAATAGACAGGTGCTTACGCCGGCACCAACGTTTCAGCGGCTGGCACAGGGGCCACCCCTGCATAAGAAATCAGCAATTCAAACTTTTGCATGTCCCAGGCCGCCGTCGGACAACGTTCGGCGCACAGCCCGCAATGCACGCACAGATCCTCATCCTTCAACATCAGCCGTCCGGTTTGCGGCAGAGGAACCGACGCATACAGAGCCTGCTCCGGGTTCACCGCAGGCGCCGACAGCCGATCACGGATTTCATCTTCTTCGCCATCTTTGGCAATGGTCAGGCATAGCATCGGGCAAATATCGATACACGCATCACACTCGATGCAACGCTTTGCGACAAACTCCGTTTCGACGTCGCAGTTCAAGCAGCGTTGAGCCTCGCGCGCGGTCTGAGCGGCGTCAAAGCCAAGCTCCACTTCGATATTGAGCTGCTGAAAGCGCTTGGTGAGGTCCACGTGCGTCATCTTCTGACGCTGGGCGGCATTATAGTCGTTGTGATAGCTCCACTCACTGATGCCCATTTTCTGGCTGATCAGATTCATGCCGTCTGCTAGGCGTTCGTTAACCGGAATTCCATGGCAGTGGTTGTGAATGGAAATGGCCGCTTCGTGCGCGTGTGCCACCGCCCAAATAATGTTCTTTGGCCCAAACGCGGCGTCTCCCCCGAAAAAGATGCCCGGGCGCGTGCACTGCATGGTCTTTTCATCGACGATGGGCATTTCCCACTTGTCGAACTCGATGCGCAGATCGCGCTCAATCCAAGGGAAAGCGTTTTCCTGGCCAATGGCCAAAATCACATCATCGGCGGGCATGAAGACAGTCTCGATCACCTTAGATTTCTTGGCGTCGGCGTCCCACTCCAGTTTTTCGAACTCCATGCCCTTCAGGACGCCGTTCTCGACGACGAAGCGTTTGGGTGCGTGGTTGATGACGATTTCGACGTTCTCTTCCTCAGCATCCTCCAGTTCCCAAGGCGAAGCTTTGAAGTAGTTGCGCGGACGGCGCGCCATCACTTTAATGGTTTTGCCGCCCAAACGTAACGACGACCGGCAGCAATCCATGGCGGTGTTGCCCACGCCGATAATCAATACTCGTTCGCCAATGGACGTGGTGTGGCCAAACGTGATCGATTCCAGCCAGTCGATTCCAAGATGAATCCGGTCGGAATCGTGGCGGCCTGGGATGTCCAGGTCTTTACCGCGAGGCGCGCCGCAGCCGACAAAGATCGCGTCAAAGTTCTGGGCCAACAAATCCTTCATGCTGTCAACGGGCGAGTTGTAGCGGATGTCCACGCCCATGTTCAGAATCGTTTCCGTCTCTGAATCCAGCACGCTGGCAGGCAGGCGGAAGGAGGGAATGTTGGTGCGCATCAAGCCGCCGGGCTTGGCGAATTTTTCGAACATCACTACTTCGTAGCCCAGGGGCATCAAGTCGTTGGCCACTGCGAGGGCGGCGGGACCGGCACCAACACAGGCTACGCGTTTTCCGTTACGCCGGGATGGAATTTCAGGCAACCGGTCGGTGATGTCACCCTTCAAATCCGCAGCTACGCGTTTTAGGCGGCATATCGCCACGGGCTTTCCATCCAAGCGTCCGCGGCGGCAGGCTGGCTCGCACGGGCGATCGCAAGTCCGGCCCAAAATCCCCGGAAACACGTTCGATTCCCGGTTCAGCAGGTAGGCATCGGTAAACCTACCTTGCGCTATAAGCCGAATGTATTCAGGAACATTGGTGTGGGCCGGACAGGCCCATTGGCAATCGACAACTTTGTGATAATACTGCGGATCTTCCGTATTGGTCGGTCTCATCTGTCTGGAGTCATGCCCTTCATTGTCCTTCTATAAGAAGGCACCTTGCCAGGAACTCCTGGCGAAAAAACCACCGGAGATCATTGTACAACTACTCAGGCGCCGAGTGCCTGATGGTTGCGGCAAGTTATACTGGGCATTACGAAAACCACATGCCACTCGATCACTACATCACATTAGGACACTCCGGGCTGCGGGTAAGCCCTTTCTGCCTGGGGGCCATGACGTTCGGCGAGGACTGGACGTTCGGCTCGGACGAAACGGAATCAAAGCAAGTGTTGGACCGCTACTTGGAGCGTGGCGGCAATTTCATCGACACCGCGAACGTCTACACCAAGGGCCACTCAGAAAAGATTCTGGGCGACCATATCGGCAAATATCCAGCGAAACGCAATGGCGTGGTGATTGCGACGAAGTTCTTCGGCAACATGTATTCGGGCGACCCGAATGGCGGTGGTGCCAGCCGCAAGTCCATGATGGCCGCCTGCGAGAATTCGCTGCGCCGCCTGCAGACGGATTACATCGACTTGTATTGGATGCACTGCTGGGATCGCTTCACTCCGATTGAAGAAACCATGCGGGCATTGGACGATATGGTGGCTGCGGGGAAAGTGCGTTATATCGGCTTTTCTGATACGCCGGCGTGGAAAGTGACGCAAGGGCAGATGTTGGCCAAGTTTCGAGGTTGGACTCCGCTGACGGCACTGCAACTAGAGTATTCGTTGCTGGAACGTACGATCGAAGGAGAACTGGTTCCGGCGGCCCTGGAACTAGGAATGGGCATCACGCCGTGGTCGCCGCTGAAATCCGGCATGTTGAGCGGCAAATATACCCGCGAAAACGCCGCTGAAGCCAAACCGCGCCGCGGTGGTTTCATCGCCAGCGCGTTCAACGAAAATTCATTTCGAGTGCTGGATGTGCTGGTGAAAGTAGCGGGCGAAATCGGCACCACTCCTTCGCGAGCGGCCCTGGCATGGGTGCGAAGCCAACCGGGCATCACCTCGACGATTATCGGGGCCCGTACGGTGGAGCAATTGGAAGACAACCTAGGCGCCGTTGATATTGAACTCTCCCCGGCGCAAAAACAGGCGCTGGAGGAAGCCACTAAACCCAAGTTGAACTTCCCGTTCGACTTCGTCAACAATGCGAAGGGATTTGGCTACAGCGGTACGACGGTCAATGGGATGACAGCACCGGTGAATCATTTGTCGCCACGGGACGATTCTGAGCGGTACTAAGCCCAATAGCGGCGGGGCTCAGCATCGATCGGCCTCCTTACGCGGGTCCGTCGCACGCGCATCAGACTATGCCTCAGACTAGTCCGGGGCAGGTAATATTCGGAGCAACTGCCAGTTACTCCTGGTTTTTAGGCGTGGTTTTTGGGCGGGCTCGCCACCTGCCCTCCGAGGGAATAGAATAGTAGCGTAATGAGAAATTCATTCCGCCGGGCGCTGTGCGGTTTTGTGAGTTGCGCCGTGCTCGCATGTATTGCCGAGCCGGCGCAGGCCTTGGATCCCAATCATCGGCTCACCCAATATGTGCATCGGATTTGGCAGAATCAGCCGGGTCTTCCGCAAGCGTCCATCTACTCGCTCACCCAAACACAAGACGGATACATCTGGGTGGGCACCCAAAGCGGGGTGGTGCGCTTTGACGGCGTCCGCTTCAGTCCCGTACCGGCGCTGGAGGAAGCATCTCCGGGGGACGATACCTGGTATCGCAGGATCGTGGAAGACGGCAAGCACAGGGTGTGGCTACTCGGCGACGAACGCCAGATCGTTCGGATTAATAATGAGACTGCTGCCAAAAAGCTCACCGTTTTTTCTGAAGCCAAATATGGTTGCCTTTTTGCGGCGCAAGGTGGTTCCGTCTGGGCTTGCACGCAAGGCGGCCTGGTGAAATTCGATGGCGATACGGTGCAGTCCTATCCGGTTCCGGCCAACTTGCGTCCGGCGAATTCACAGATGAACCTTGCCACCGGCTGCCAAACAAGCACGGGATCAGTTTGGATGGCAAGCGGCTCGTCCCTCTATTCCTGGAACGGCGAACGCTATGCGAAGGTGGCATTGCGTTCCATCCCGGCAGATGCCCTGATCCGGTCTGTGCTCTGCAAAGAAAATGGACTTTGGATCGGCAGCACCCGGGGACTTGTTCGCTTATATGATGGGCAGGAAACGCGTTTCACGGTGAAGGATGGGCTTTCGGACGATCTTATCATTACTTTAACGCAAGGACAGGGTGAAAACTTTTGGGTGGGTACGCGCAACGGTTTCAGCAGGCCCGTTTTGACGCTAAAGACGGCAAAGGAGCCCATCAAAAGCTTCGAAAACTTTGGCTACAACGAAGGCCTTTCGCAAAACTCTGTGTTTAGCCTGCTGGAAGACCGCGAAGGGAGTCTCTGGGTTGGGACCGGAAATGGCCTGAATCAGTTCTTCAACGGCGTTGCGACGCGTTACACCAAAACCGAAGGCTTGCCGATCGGGAACCTTGGCCCCGTATTGGCAGATCAACGCGGCAATGTTTGGACCGGTTCCCCAGCCGGAGGCCTGACACAGTTTGACGGCCATCGCTTTGATCCCATTCCGGGTACTGCTTCCCTGCACTACTTCGCTTTGGCGGCAGGAAAAGACGGTTCGCTGTGGGCCGGAACGGATGCGGGCGTCGTCCGTTATGTCAATGGGAAGCAACAGGCCACTTTTACGGTGAGCGAAGGCTTACCTTCAAATCAGGTCCGGACATTGCTGATCGACCACGACGGCAACCTGTGGGCCGGAACGGACCTGGGTCCGGCGGTTTTGCGTGGCCAAAGGTTCGAACAGGCTCCCGCATTGGCGGGCGAGTTGCGCCTCCCCATCTTTGCCATGGGCGAAACCAGTGCCGCGGGAGGAACCGGTGATCCGGAGATTCTTTTTGCCGCAGAGCGTAATCGTGTCTACACGTTTAGCCCTAAACGAGGGCTAAACCGTCTGCCTGATGAGGATTCTTTTGGCCCTCCTCTGAGCGAGGTAAACTGCTTTTTCACGGACCCCGAAGGCATTACCTGGATCGGCACAAACGGAGCCGGATTAGGCATGCTGCGGCGGGGCAAATTACGTAAGTTCTATTTGCGGGATGGGCTGGTGGATGCTGAAATTCACGGCTTCGTCACCGATAGCCATGACCGCTTATGGATGGCCGGCAGTAAGGGCTTCGTGTGGGTGCGGCGTTCTGATTTCTTTGACCTTGCCGCGGGTAAGACCGACAAGGTCAACAGCGTTCCCTACCGGCCCGTTGATGGATCACGCACCATGCAAGGCAGCACCGGCGTAAGCCCGGTGGCAACCCGCGCCGCTGACGGCAAGCTGTGGTTTTCCTCCACGGTAGCCCTACTGGCCTTCGAGCCGGACGCGCCGGAACGTGCATCCGAGCTACAGCCCATCATCGAAGAAGTGAGCGTCAATGGAGCACATTACCCAGCCGATCGCGTTAGGAGCCTGGGGCCTGGCCGCGAAAACATTGCGATCGACTACACAGTGCTTACGTTTCTGGCGCCGGGGCGCCTGACATTTAAGTATTTGTTGGAAGGTTTCGACAAAGACTGGACTGATGCAGGCACCCGCAGGCAGGCGTTCTACACCAACCTTCCGCCAGGGAAATTCAGATTCCGGGTGAGTGCCTGTGATCCCAACGGGCATTGCGGTGAGGCGGGCAGTGGGTTAGCGCTGGAAGTCCTGCCCCAGGTGTATCAACGGGCTTGGTTCATCCCGGCCATCGCCGGCACTCTGGGGCTAATCACATTGTTAGTCTACCGTTTCCGTGTGCAGCAATTGCGGTCCAATTTTTCGCTCATCCTGGCGGAGCGCAATCGTATCGCTCGCGAATTGCACGATACCCTAATTCAGGGCTTTTCGGGGATCACGATGCAATTGCAGGCGCTGACCAGCAAAGTACGCAGCCCCGAGGAAAAGGAAACGCTGGAAGAAATCATACAGGATGCAGGTATTTGCCTACAGGAGACACGCCGCTCGGTTGCCGGTTTGCGTGGTGCCACCGGCGCCAGCGGAAATCTGGCGACGGCTCTGACCGAAGCCGCCCGTCACGCGACGGAAGATCGCGATGTCCGGCTGAGGCTGAAATTGGAAGACCGACAGGAAGCCCTTCCCGCGGAAATCAAATACAATTTGGTTTGCATTGCCCAGGAAGCTTTGGCCAATGCCGCCAAGCATTCCTCGGCTGGCACCATTGAGATGGCGTTGAGCGGGAACGCGCGCGAATTGCTGCTGACGATTCAAGACGATGGCGTGGGGCTGCAATCCTCCACCGCTGGTCCTGGCCACTATGGAATGGTGGGGATGCGGGAACGCGCACGGCATATTGGCGCGGACTTTAACGTTATTTCCCCGCCCGGCAAAGGGACAACCATTTCCGTGCGTCTGCCCTTCGGAAAACGGGCGCCTACATCCGCACCCCAGAGAAGCTTGGAGCGTACTTCATGAGCGCTAGTTTGAATACCACCACCGCCACCATTCGCGTTCTTTGTGTGGACGATCATCCTTTGGTCCGCAAGGGAATTGCTGCAATTCTGGCGAACGAGACGGACATGAATCTGGTGGCCGAAGCGGGTGGCTGCCGGGAAGCCGTGGATGCTTTCAAAATCCACAAGCCCGACGTCACTCTGATGGATTTGCGCATGCCTGGCCAGGACGGGATTGAAGCCACCAAACAGATTCGCCGCGAAGATCCGGACGCTAAAATCATCGCCCTGACCAGCTATGATGGCGACCAGGAAATTTACCGTGCTCTTGAGGCCGGCGTTCGCGGTTACATTTTGAAAGAGACCGTGCACAGTGAAATCGTGCGCGCGATTCGCGTGGTGCAGTCTGGAAAAAGGTTGATGCCCCCGGAAGTGGCCGAGCGGCTGAGCGAACATTTCCCTCAAGTGGCTTTAACGCCGCGCGAAATTGAAGTCCTGCAATACGTGGCCCAGGGCTACGGCAACAAAGAGATTGGTGCGCGCTTAGGCACGGCTGCGGGAACGGTAAAGATGCACCTGCAGAATATCTTGTCGAAGTTGGGCGCATCCGACCGCACGCATGCCGTTACCCTGGCCATCAAACGCGGGATTATCTATCTGGATCGTTAGTTGGTTCCCGCTTCGGGCAGCAGAATGATCAATTCCAACTGCGGTTTGGGAAAGTCGCCGGGAACGTAGGCGGCCAAATTGCGCGCGCGCGTAACGGCCTCCCAGGCCACGCCCGTTTGGCTCAAGCTGAAATATTGATAATTCAGCTTCACCGGAATGGCGCTGGGCGGACGCTGGGTGTGGGTCAACGCAACACCGGGAAGCGCCTGCCGCACCAGATGCTCAATGTGATTGGCAGAGCACACTTTTACAAGGTATGGCGCTTTGGCGATCAGATCTGCCTCATTCATCTCTGCGCGAACGGCCAGATACATTTTGGTGTTTCGCATGTAGCGGTCGTCGGCCAGCGCGGTTGCGTAGATGGAGGATTGCGTCAACTTCAGCGGTAGCGAAATGAAGTTGCTGGGCACCACGGTTTCCAGCAGCAGGCGGATCTTCTCGTCCAGGTCCTCAAAACAAAAGCTGAGTTGGTTGTGTTCGTACTTCGGAAAGTCACGCGGGTGCAAGGTAGCGGAGAAAGTACTCAAGCTTCCCGCCAAAGACAGCATCACTTCGTAAAGACGCTCGGGATGGCCGCGGCGCGTCTCGAAAAGGTGTTGCAATAATGGGAAATTGGAATTAATGGTATACAGCAGCCAGAAGTTCGCAATATCGGCCGCGCCAAAGTCGGCAAGGCTCAAATTCTTTTGGCGCCGCGTACCGGCAAGCTGGCTGCTTTTCGCGGCCAGAATTTCCACCAAGCGACGCAGGATCGAAACCAGGAACTCATTGGTGCCCAGATCGAGCAACGGCGGCACGAATTTACTCTCCAGTTGATACAAACCGGCGGCGGTTCGTTCCACTCGGCCCATGCGCAAGACGGACGAGTGTTCCTGCGATTCGCCCTCCACCAGAATCCGGAAGTTCTTACGGGCAATTTGAATGGGTCTTTCGGCCAAACCTGTGTTCTCATCCCGCAACATGCTTACTTCAGAAACAAATCGCGTATCGCTTTTTGCCTCGGGCAAAGCCACATTCAAACCACGATCGCGAAATTGCGGAATGGCCAAGTAGAGATCCAAGGTTTTTTGGTCGGGATCAAAGCAATCCGCGAGTGATTTGGGTGACGGAGCCGCGTCGGACTCAGGAATGTCGAATAACAAGCCATCGGGAAAAATTCCCGCCGCATCCGACAGCGCCACATAGCCGGAAGCCAAGGCTTGTTGATCCAGCTGCAGCCGCAGAAATCCCCAGGGCGCAAACGCCGAGGCGTCCAACTGGAATTTCAGCGAACTTTCCAGGTAGCGGTCCTGGGACTGCAGATACTGTGGGCTGAGCAGCGTCCCCTTCATCCAAATGACTGGTTGCAATCGCTTCATGGAATACGCCGGAAATAATGCGGGCTGACTCTCTACGATAACAGCACGGCTTGGCTACTTTCCTTCTTCGCCCTTCTTGATTTTGATCTTCGGCTTGATAGCTTCCTTCTTCTTTGCGCCTTTTCCAGCGCCTGCCGCCCCACCGCTATTGATCAGCACCATGGTTCCCTGAATCGACACCCCCGATGGGTCGATCGTGATGAAGCCGCCGGGTCCTTTTAGCGTGAGTTGCACTCCCGCTTCAATCACCACATTCATACCCGCCTTCAAATGAACGTCCATCGCGGCATCCAGCGCGTGATTTTCACCACACACGACGGTTTGGTCGGTGCCAATGGAAAGCACATAGGCCGCGCCCACCGCTTCCGTTCGATTCGCTCCAATGGCTATATCGGCATTTGAGCCAATCGAAACCGCGGAGTTCTGCCCCACCGTCAGTTCCATATTCTGGCCTACGCTGGCGGCAGAATGCCGACCCACGGTCTCATGCGTGTCCTGCCCAATCGAGACCGCTTGATCGTTTTTCACCCAGATATCCAAATTTTTTTCCGCCTGCAGGAAAAGCTGCTCCTCCCCTTTTTTATCTTCAAAGCGAAATTCATTGTAGTTGTCCGCTCCGCCTTTCGGCGTGCTGCGCGATTTTATGGTGCTGACCGTCTTCCGGTCCGGCAGCGTATACGGCGGCATATTCACATTGTTAAAAACGCTGCCAGTGATAATGGGTTGATCGGGATCGCCCTCCAGAAACGTGACAATCACTTCTTCCCCGATCCGGGGAATTCGCACATTGCTGTGCAAGGCCCCGCCCGCGTGCGACGCCACGCGAACCCAGCAGGAAGTCTGCCCGCCGGAGTGGTCTGGCTCGCTAAACTCCCGGTCCCAAGGAAATTGCACTTTTACACGGCCATATTTATCCGTGAAGATTTCCTCACCCGACGGTCCGCCCACGATGGCGGTATGCGCGCCAACGATCACCGGCTTTCGCGTCACCCGTGCCGGAGCAAACGGGAGCGTTAACGGAATACAGGCAAACGAATTGCGATAGTCACCCACGCTCTCGTGGCCAGACCGGAACGCTCCTTCGTGCCCTTCGTGCGCCACCTCCGTTAGTACGTAGGCATCGTCTGCATTGAAATGTCCCGCCAAGGTGAACTTGTGTCCCGCAGTGAACGACGCAATATTGCCCTGGCCATGAAAGGACATCATCGCCACTTCCCCCTGCTGCGCGCGAACCTTTGCGAAGGGTGGCCTGGCACGCGGAGCAAACAAAAGATCTTCCCCGCCCGCCCTATCAATTCCGTCGAACTGCTTTACATAACCGCCTGGATAATCATAGACCTCCATGCCCTGATTGCCAGCCACCAGCAAGCGGTGCGAGATCTTGCCGGCCTTCACCGTGCCAAGAACCGGTTGGTTCACCCCGAAATGGTCCATAAACTTCTGGAAGTGGCTGTCCCAAAGCGTATAAGTACCCGAACCCCAGTTCTGCGATCTAGTCCAGGAATGGACCGCATCGCTCTCCTTGCCGCCTTGGTTTATCTCGACGAATTTCGCGCGTTGTTCGCCAGGGATCGGAATGTGCACACTCGGCGCGTCCCCCACAACCATGCTGTGCTCACCGGGGCCAAACCGGAAGTAGTAGAAGATCCCTTCTTCTTCCATTAGCCGCGCGGCAAAATCCAGATCCGATTCCCGATATTGGACCACATAGTTTCTCACATCGTGATCGCCCGTCTTCCAATCCACCTGGTAGCCTTCCAACACTTTCTTCAACACATCCGGCACACTCAGGTGCTGAAAGATGCGGCTGCGAAATTGGCAGGAAAGCTTCCAGATTTCCGGGACGACCGTCAACTGGTAGGCGATGAAATCCTCGCCCCGCCCGCCCTGTGAGACGGACATCACAATCCCGTTCAGGTCACGCGCGGTCTTTCCGGACATCAGCGCATTCACGCCGAAGCTAACTTTTTGACCGATCAACCTGGCGAAGTCAACATTTGCATTCCGCTCCGCCATGCATTCCAGTTGGAATTCAAAAGGACGGTTCAATGCCTCACGGCCCTGAAAGCTGGCCAACTGAAGCACGTCCTTGCCCAGCGGAGTCTTCAGATACAGATATCGATCGTCACCTGAATACATGGACGTATGCTCCTACGCGTATACAAGGGCAGAATCGGGTCCCACGCTCACGTGAATGGCAGCCACCTTCTGGCCTTCCGCCATTCCGGTGAGAATCCGGCGCGAAATTTGTGGCAGCAACGTGTTGGTTAGAATGTTGTCCACGTTACGCGCGCCGCTCTCCACCTCAGTGCAGCGCCGGGCCACTTCCTCCACCAGTTCATCCGCAAACGTCAGCTTCACGCGATGATTTTCCTCCAGGCGCCGCTGAATCTTAGCGAGCTTCAGCGTGATGATCCGCTTTAGCGCTTCGTCACGAACCGGAAAGTACGGAATGATCACCATGCGGCCCAAAAATGCCGGTTTGAACACGCGATCCAGTTCCGGCTTCAGCGCTTTCACCAAACCCTCCGCGCTGGGCATCGTCTCAGGGTCCGCCGTCAATTTCATCAGCGTCTCGGTGCCG
>JANXYJ010000147.1 GCA_025350105.1 Terriglobia bacterium
GCGCTTCTGCGCAGAAGCGCGAGGCCCTTCGGTTGCCACATGGCCCATGATTGGCTACGATTTTCACCTCGAAGCTGGGATTGACCTCGGCAATCAAAATTCCGCCGGATGTTATGGCAGCCCAATCGCGGTTAAAGTGCCCGTGATCGTTCCTTGAATGTTCCCGTTGGGTCCCGGGAAGGTAAGACTCCCAGTGGCCTGGCTTCCTTGGGTCGCAGCGCTCACCGTGAGGGTCAAGGTGGCTGAGTTTATTGGAACGAGGGTCCCTGCGTTTGTGTACAGACTCGCAATCGTCGCACCGCTAAACACTATCGTGTTGCCTGACCCAGTGGGGACGGTGCCATTATAGCCGAGGATAATGGAAACTGGGTACGTCACTGATAGTTGGCTAAGCACCAAGAGGTAGCTAGTGCCACTCGAAGGTGCAGCTTGTATCTCTATCATAATGGCTTGGCCGCCGATGTTCATCGTTCCGTCAATGACGAAAATCTTTCCCAATAAGGATGGGGAACCACCACCTCCCCCAATAATCGGTGCACCCGTCTGCGAATAAATTGGCGACGAGGTCAGCGCCAGCGTAGGATTAAAGCGCAATGATGCAATCGCCAGCGTGCCGCTGGTCACATAGAATTCCAGCAGTCCCCGATGATTCGCCGTCGCCGGCAGTTGCGGGCCTGTAGTAAACGCCAATTGCCCGTTGGCAGGAAGGGCTGGGCAGCGTGGCCGTTGTGACAGTGCCACCGTCGGTCTTGATATTCACGTTTACCGTTTCCGCCGTGGCGTTCGGGTTCGCGATGGCCATGCTGGTGACGAAACTGTTGGTATTGTCAAAGGGCACAAGAATTCGGGTGGCGGGCGCGGTGGCGTCTGAGGTGCCGTCTTGATCGGGGCGGCCGTTGTAGGATTCGTAAGTATAAATCGCGGTGCCCACCACGCCCGTGCCGGTCAATAGTCCCCAACCCTGCGACAGCGCGGCCGCGGTCCCGGGAGTGTGCAAGAAAATCGTCCCACCTGCGGCGATGGGCATATTTTGGGTGTTGCTGGTTTCAAGAAAAGGGGGACTCCACGGGACGGTGGCACCACTGGTGCTGTCCTGATGAAAGGTCAGGCTGGCGGTTGAGGCGGTAGCAGTTGTGTTGGTGAGTACGATAGCCGTGCGCCAATTTGATCCGTCCGCGATTTGCGACATAATCAACTGCGCTGGACAGGATGCGGCCAGGGTTAGAAATCCTACCGAATAGATAAAAGCGCGCGTTATGTTGAGCATGACGGCCTCCGTAAGCTAAAGACAGAATTTCCATAAGTATATACGAAAGCAGCAAATTCACAAGGCCCTATTTCTTAAGAAACAAACTGGCCGCCATGGCGAAGCCTACCAGTACCACAATTCTTCGCACGGCCGTGCGGCCGATCTTGCGGGCGAGTCCCGCTCCGAAGTAGCCTCCGAGAATAGATCCCACCGCCATCACGCCAACGTCGGGCCAGTAGACCATGCGGTGGAACATGAAATACAGCGCCGCCACGAAATTGATAATCCCTCCCAGAATGGTTTTAAATCCGTTCATCTGATGAATATCGGTCAAGCCTAAAATGCTGAGTGCCGCCAGCATCATGATGCCGATGCCGGCTCCGAAGTATCCGCCGTACATGCCCACGGCGAACTGAAAGAACATGGCTCCGATGAACCAGGTGGACGAGGCATGGGCCTCCGGGTGAGATGTTTTCAGCAGCTTTTGAATCGGGTCCTGCGCCATGAAGAGCAGCGTTGCAAACAGAATGAGATACGGAACCAGACGATCAAAAACACTGGAAGGAGTCAGCCGCAGCAGCAGTGCGCCCACGAAGCCTCCCAAAATGCTGGGCACTGCCAGGGCCAGCAGGCGGCGGTTCAGCGATTGCAGTTCGCGCCGGTAGCCGAAGACTCCGCCCAAGGTAAACGGCCAGAGGGCTACGGTGCTGGTGGCGTTGGCGGTGATGGAGTTCAGGCCCAGCCAGCGCAAAACAGGAAAGGTTAACAATGTTCCGCCGCCGGCGATGGAGTTGATCAGTCCGGCGGCCAAGCCGGTGGCGAAGGAAATAGCCGCGTGAAGAAAGTCCATGGAAAACCCGGATCTTTCATCATAGTGCGTGCTGCCTGATAACCAACCACCGCCGGGCGGCGTCATGCTAATTGTTGCGAGGAATTTCTATGCTGCAAAATGAGCTGTTGACGCGAAGGACGATCCTGCGAAGCGTATTCAGCGCTCCCCTGCTTGCTGCGGTTCCGGCGTTTGCCGGCAGCAAGGAATTCTGGGAAGCCAAGGCTTCCACGGATTGGAACGCGGATGAAATCGATCGCATGTTGACCAAATCGCCGTGGGCCAAGGAGGCGTCGGTCTCCTTCAATGGCGGACCGGGAGGATACGGCGGCAATCGCGGCGGCGGTGGTGGCGGCGGGCGCAGAAGCGGTGGCATTGGATTTCCGGGCGGCGGCGGTGGCATCGGCTTCCCCGGTGGCGGAGGCGGTGGTTACCCGGGCGGCGGACGCACCGGCGGTGGCGGCTACCCGAGTGGTGGTGGTTATCCGAGAGGCGACGACGGCCGGCAGAACTACCGCGCGACGGTGCGTTGGGAATCCGCGCTGCCGATTCAGCAGGCGCTGCATTTGCATCCGGAAGACGGCAAACCCGATCCGGAATTCGCCAAATATTACGTGATTCAAGTGCTGGGCGATTTGCCGGACTTCGGTGCGCGGCGCAGACGCAAGAGCGACAACGATGATGACAGCTCCCCACCACGCCGCAGCGACACGAATAGAAGAGATGATGAGGACGAAGATGCCCAGAACGAACGGCGTTTGGAAATGTTCAAGCAGTACACCAAGATTGAACTGCATGACCGTTCTCTGCGGCTGGAAAAAGTGGAGCAAGGCTCGCGCACCAGTTCGCGCGGGCCGGGAACGCTGTTCTATTTTTCGCGCATGGACGATCTTTCGCTGGATGACAAACAGCTGACCTTCATCACCAAGATGGGGCCGGTGGAGATCAAAGCCAAGTTCGTGCCCAAGGAAATGGTTTACCACGGCAAATTGGCCGTGTAGAATTACCGTTTGAACTACGTTTACCTGCAAACACCCATTGGACCGCTGCTGCTGGCGGGGAACGACGATGCGCTGGTGACCATTCGGTTTGCCGACAACGGACAACCGGCGCCGGTGGAAGCGGATTGGGTGCCGACGGCCACTCCCGTGTTGGACCAAGCCGTCCGCCAACTGGCTGAATATTTCGTGGGGCAACGCCAGCACTTTGATTTGCCGTTGGCTCCGCAGGGCACGCCGTTTCAGCGCGCGGTCTGGCGGCACTTGCAGGAAATTCCATACGGCGAAAAAATCTCTTACGGGGAATTGGCGCGGCGCGTGGGAAATCCCAAGGCCTCGCGCGCCGTGGGTGCGGCGAACGGAGCGAATCCCTTGCCCATCGTTGTGCCGTGCCATCGCGTGATTGGCGCGAACGGATCGCTGACCGGCTTCGGCGGCGGATTGCCGGTGAAGAAAATGCTGCTGGCGCTGGAACACAGGTTGCCGCTCATAGGATAGAATGGCGTCACTCGACCTCACCCATCGTCGTCCACAAAATAGAGGAACACAGCATCATGGCCGCGCCGCAAACCACTCTTTCGCCTCCCGGAACCACCAACACAAGCCCCGCGTTTAACCGTTGGATCATTCCCCTGGGCGCGGTGGCCGTGCATATTTGCATCGGTTCGGTGTATGCGTGGAGCACCTTCAATCGCCCTATTCAGTCGCTGTTTCCGAATTCGCCGTGGTGGTTCAGCCCACCCTATATCACGTTCACAACGGCTTTGATGCTGCTGGGATTGAGCGCCGCGTTCGGCGGCCCATGGGTGGAGCGCCGCGGTCCACGCGTGGCTGCCACCGCCGCTGCGCTGTTCTTCGGCGCAGGGTTACTGGTGGGCGGTATTGGTTTAGCACTGCACCAATCGGTACTGGTGTTCCTGGGTATGGGCGTGATTGGCGGTATCGGATGCGGGTTGGGCTACATTGCGCCGGTCAGCACACTGGTGAAATGGTTTCCCGATCGCCGCGGGATGGCCACGGGCATGGCGATTATGGGCTTCGGCGGTGGAGCGTTCCTGGCCGGTTACTTGAATGTATTTTTCATGAACCGGTTGGGAGTCGCGCGCACCGTGATATCGCTGGGCGTGGTGTATCTGATAGTGATGCTGATCGGCGCGCGCATTTTGCGCCGTCCTCCGGAGGGCTGGAAACCGGCAGGCTGGGAACCGGACATCGAAACCAAGACCAACATCACAACCCACTTCACGCGCGATCAGGCTTTGCGCACACCGCAGTTTTATCTTTTGTGGGGCATGTTGTTCATCAACGTGACGGCGGGGATTGGCATTCTGGCGCAGGCTTCACCCATGATGCAGGATCTGTTCCAGAAGACACCGCTGGCCGCCGCCGCGGTGGTTTCGGTGATCAGTCTTTTTAACGCCAGTGGCCGCTTTTTCTGGGCGTCATCGTCGGATTACATCGGCCGGCGCAATACGTATATTGTTTTTTTCCTGGCCCAGGTGGTTCTATTTCTGTTGATTCCCAGCTTCGCGGCGCAGGGCAACTGGCTGCTCTTTGAGGCCAGCCTGTTCATCGTCTTTACGATGTACGGCGGCGGCTTTGCGGCCATTCCCGCGTTTCTCGCCGATCTCTTCGGGACCGATAACGTCGGCGCGATTCACGGCGCGCTGCTTACGGCCTGGAGCGCGGCGGCGGTGGTGGGTCCGGTGATCATCACCGAACTATCCAACCGCGCCAAGGCTGGCCTTGCGCCGGGCGCCAGCAAAATTCATATTTACGATGTGCCCTTGCAGGTGCTGGCGTCGCTGTTGGCCATTGGCTTCCTCATCACACTGTTCGTCCGCAAGCCGAAACAGCCTGTTACTTAAAGCGCTTGCGGTACTGAAAATCGATGCCGAATAATCCGTTGGCATCGCGCACCGCCACGGCGGACCATTGCGGATTCAAATCCCACTGCAAGCGCACAATCTGTTCCTGCGTGCGGTTCAGGTTGGTCGTATAGGTGAGCGTTACATCGCGCGAGACCTGTTGTTCCAGAGTCAACCGCGCGGAGGGCAAGGTATCTACGCCGGTCACCGTAGGATCGATCTTTACTCGGCTGCTGCCAAAGAAACGCTGCAGGCGGTTCGACAATTGCTCGGAAACCGCTTGCCCCAGCAATCCGCCGGCATCGCCAAAGCCGGTGGTTGTAGTGGCGGCAAGCTGCGAATTCTGCGACAGCGCCGTCGGGTCGCGCCCCACCGCCAGCAGCGAAATGATTTCGCGCGATTGCAACGGCGGGTCGGAACTATAATTCACATTCAGCTTTTGCGGCGAGCCCGTCACCGTAACACTGACCACGATGCCGCGCGCCTTGGTTTCCAGATCCAGGTCGAGCACTGGCTCAATCTTCACCGGATTCAAGAAGCGCACATCGCCGCGGTTCACCGTATAACGATTGCCGAACATCTGCACTTCGCCGGAGCTGGCCGAAACCGTTCCGGTAACCGAGGGCGCCAGCAGGGTTCCGCGCAGGCGCAGATCCACTTCGGTTTGAATGTCGCGGGTGAGCGACGTTTCCAACTGAAACGTAGACCCGCTTTCCACATGCACGTCCAGGCGCATGCCGCGCAAATATTCATTCCCGTTGGGATCGCCCGCCGATGGCGCGGAGGCGTTGGCCAATACGTGTCCCAAGTCCGCGCCCTGCGTGACCGCGGCGCGATTCAGTGTAAGCGTTCCCGATAACACACTGTTATCGCTAGGCCCGTTCAGCGCTAACTGCGCGCTGGCCGTCAGGCTGACGTCTTCGAGATAGCGTACGCGCACCTGCTTCGCTTCGCCCTGCAGGCGATACACCAGCGCTTGCCCAAATTCAAGCGAGCCCTTGATTGCCAGCTGGCCGCCGCCGGTTTCGGCCGTCAAGCGCTCAATGGTTGCGCGGTTGCGATCGAACACCAGCACGCCGTTGGCGTTGTCTACGCCATTGGGAACATCGGTCAAATACAGCGATGCGTTCATCAATTCCATGCGGCCGTTCACTGCTGGGTTGGCCAAAGATCCACGCACGTTGGCGGTGACCGAAGCCGCGCCGCGCGCCAGCAGATCCGGATTCAGCAGTTGCAAAATCGCCAGGTTCACGTTGCCTTTAATGTTGAAATCCGCGCCGGCGTTTTGGGTGAACGGCAAGACGCCTGTAGCTTCCAGATTAGTCTCGCGCGCGGTGAAATGCGCCGTCCGGAAGCGCGCTTCTTTCTCAGAAACCGCGACGACGATGGGACCACTGTTGCGCAACTGAATATCTTGCGCCGGCACGTCCAGTTTCAGCGCCTGCGTGGATTTGGGATGAAACTCCAAGCCGTCCAGGGTCACCTCTGCTTGAAAATGGGCAGGCGAAGCCAATGCCATGGTCACCGTCGCGCCGCCCTCCACGTATCCGTCAAAAGGCGGCGCCTGGGGCCCCGGCCCGGGCGCGTTGGCCAACACCATAAGGTCGTGCACCGTCGCCACATTGATGCGCGAAAAATGCAGCGTGCCTCCACCCGGCATTCCTTTTTCGGCGAGCCTCCACTGGCCTTGGCCCTTCACTTCGGCGTCACGCAACTTTGCGTTGGTTTCGAGTGACAATACGTTTTGGGCGGTGTGGGCGGTCCAGTTCACTGTGCCCAGGGGCGCGCCGCGGAAGGTGATCGCGCTGGCGGCACCGCTGCCGCTTAGCGCTCGCCACGCCACCGATTGCGGCTGCATGCGCATATCCGCAAGATGAAGATCGAAGTCGAATCCGCCGTCCAGTTTCGCGTCAGCCTCCGGCAAAGCGGCCTGCCATGCGCTGATCGCGCGCGCGGTTAAACTTTGCGCGTTGATGTGTCCGCGCACGTCGCCTTCGGTCCAAGCATTTTCGGGATGCGAGAACGTCCCCGAAAGATCCACTTTGCCGGCACCGATGTCGGCTTCGCTTTCACGAACTTCGATGAGCTGTTGCGTGTAATGAACCCGCGCCCGCACTTTGTCCACCGCCTGCCCGCGGACCATCACTTTTACGGCACTCAACGTCATCTCCGCTTCGGGACGATCCACGCGGCCGCTGATCCGCGCATTGCCGGAAACCACGCCCGTTACGGAGTCGGTAACACCTGCAAACTCCTTCAGCGTTTCAGAGAGCTGTATATTCGAAACGTCCAGATTAGCGTTCAGCTCGCCCGTGGCGAAATCGCCGTCGCTAGCGGCTACGGCGAACTTGCCCGTGATCAGGGTTGCTCCGCGAGACAAATTCAGATTCGCGATTTCGATGCCGCGCGCGTTTGCCTGTACTTCACCACTGAAGCGATCTACGGCATGACCTTGCACCACCGAATTGCTCACCACCGCTTGGCCGCGGAATTGTAAATCATTCAGCGGCCCCACGACAGTTCCATTGGCCGACGCTTCACCATGCAGTTGGATTGGCAAGGTTTTCGGAACGGTCTTCGATAGCATAGCCATCGCCGGCCGCAAATCTTCCAGGTCCGTCGTGCGGGCACGGACATTCAGCAACTGCCCCAGCGTGCCCGATAAATTTATGCTGGTGGCAGGCGTGTTCACACGCGAATCGCCAAAGCTAACCGTCCCCGCGCTTTGGTCATAGCGGAAATCAATTTGTCCTTGAATGCCGGATGCGCTGGGCGTTGCAGCATTTGGTGAAATGATGCTTGAAATTCGCAGCTTCGCGTCAGCGGAACCGAGCGTTGCGTCGGTGGTGAGAACTCCGCCGGCCGATCCGGTCCACGGCACCGTGGTAGCGGCCAACTGTTTGGCGGCCTCGCGAATATCGATGCCTTGAAAATTTCCTTCGGCGTGAAACCCACGCGGGCCGTTTGCTGAACGTTGCGAAAAGTTTGCCTTGCCGGCGAACTCGCCACCCATGGCTTCGCCGGAAATATCGTCGATGGAAATTTCGCGCTGGGTGATCTGCATGGAGGCGGTCAACTCACTGCCGCTGATGTTGGTCTGCCCTGATTTGTAACTGAATTCCTTGGTGCTGCTTCGTCCGTTCAATGCGAAATCAAACTTGCCATTCTTATCTACAAAAACCAATTGCAGATTACCGTCAAAGGCCGTGGTCCCATCCACGCGATGTTCGCTGGGCAGCGCGATCCACGCAGTCAAATCCGGCGCGGCCACCATCGCCTTCACCGAAAACTTTCCGCTGGGCGAACGTAAGTTGGTGAAAGCCCCGGTTAAGTCAGCGCGCGAATGGCCCGCAGCCAAATGCAGGCGCGAAAACTGCGCGCGCTGCTCGTCCAGCGTAAAATCTGCGCCCAACGCCACACCCAGAGGCGCGGCGCCTCCCCACTGCAGTTGCACGCGTTGCGAGGAAAGCTGCCCCTGATAGTGCGCCGGCCGTCTTGCCCCCGCAGTTTGGCCGGGCACATAATCCATCACCAGATGCAGTTCATCGCCCAATACGTTTAACGGCAGCACCCGTGAATCCACCTGCAGCGTTCCTCGCGTGATCTCGTAGTGCCCCACTGCAAGGTCCACCAGATTCTGCGCCCAGTCCTTGCCACCCGCCGCAATCTTCGGCGCAGGCAAATTCGTCGAGCCATCGGCGTACACCACAATACGAATCGACGGCCGGTCCACGCGCAACGAGGCCAGATCTACATGCCGCTGCAACGGCGACGTCATTCGTAATCCCAGCGTCACGGATTCCACGCGGGCCAGCGGTGCCTCGGTGGCGGTTTCTCTCCCGTGCAAAATCAGGGGCGATACCGTGGCGGTCAAATGGGTCCAATCGAAATTGAAATTGGCCAACTCCACCTGGCTGCCAGTGGCACTTTCCAGCTCACTGACAATGCGCGCGCGCACCCGTTCGCGGAACCACCCGCTTTGTACCACCAGCACGCCAGCCAAACCCAGCACCACCGCCAGTAAAATGGCGGCGGCCAGAATTTGCAAGGCGATGTGGCGGGCTCGATTCATTGGCTTTCCTGAGCTTACTGAAAAACGCTTTCGCGATACTGAATGTTTGCGCCCGCGCGGGCCGCCTCCAACCACCGGTCCATGGCTTGATTCAGCCGCTCGGCAAAAATCAACTGCTGTAACTGATCCTTACTCTTCTCAAACTCGTCGTCGTGTGTCAGCGGGCTTACCAGCGGGTTCGAACTGGCCGTCGGTTCCGCTCCCAATCTGTTTCTCGCTTCCTTCACCAGCTTGTCGTATGCCGCGCGCAGATCCGCTTCGCTCACGTCCACTTCGGGATGAAAACGGGTTTCGGTGTAGCGCAGAAGTTTTAGGCCGTTCAAAAAATGTTGGGTAAGCTCGGCTTCGCTCACTTGCGCTTGATCCAGCGCCGCTCGATATTCCAGGTTCGACCCATAGCGCGCACGAATCGGCGCCATCAGTGCGGCAGCTTCACTATCGCGCGCGGAAACAAGCGCGCGGGAAATCGCCGCGTCCTCCAGAATCAGATACTGATCCACCAGGCGCGCCGCGGCGGTGCGTTTGGTGGCGGCGCTCAAATCCGCGGCAGCCATATCGATGAACGCCGTCACCCGCATTTCCGCCACAATCTCGCTTTCCGCAATCACGTGTCTGCCGATGGTCACCGCAATGCGGTCCAGCGTCGCGGCATTCGCCGGCAGGTCAGCCAACAGCGCCGCGCAAAACAGTATCGCCGCTCGCGTGAACATCAGAACGTCTGTCCCAAAGAAAAATGAAACTGGAAAGTACTTATGCGCTGATCGGTAGGCGTGCCTTGATTCGTGTACAGTTGCTCAATGGTTCCCTTCAAGCCGTGAAAGCGCGGTGAATCCGGACTGTAGCTTAAATCCACGCGTACCGGACCGATCGGGGTTCGATAGCGAATACCGAAGCCCACCGAATGCACCATGTAGTCGAAGTCCTGCAGGTCGCGGGCACCATTCACGAACCGCTGCCCCGGCCGGAAGCTGACATTGCGAATGCTGGAATAGACGTTGCCCATATCGTGAAAGAACACGCCGCCTATATTGTCGCCAATCAAAGGAAAGCGCAGTTCGGTGGAGTGCAACAACATCGCGCTGCCGCCCAGCGGAAAGCCGCTATCAACGTCGCGCGGTCCGGCCTGGTTATCGGGAAAGCCGCGTTGCGAAGAAGCACCGCCCGCGAAAAAACGTTCCGCCAAGGGGATTTGGGTCAGCCCCGCCAATCGTTGTTGATAGCCGAACTGTAGCGTCCGCGCCAGCACCCATTCGCGGCCAATCGGATGATACGTAGAATTGCGCAGCAGCACTCGCGTGAAGCTGGAAGCCGAGCCAAACTGGGGCAGCGAAATCCCTGCATCGATGGTGTTGTAAATGCCGCGATGCGTGTCCACCGAATTGTCGCGCCGGTCCTGAATATAGGAAAGCGCGAACAAACCCACACGATCCGGTTGCGACAGCAGGGGCAACAGCCCTTGATTGATGATCAGCGAACCCACCGTGACTTTGCGATACGATACCCGGGCCTGCAGCGTACTGGCGCGCGAGAGCCTTCGCGCCAACTGGATGGAACCCTCCCAGCGCCGCGCCGCAAAGGTGCGCACATCATGCGAGCTGTCAAACAAGGTGGAGTAGGTGAGCGACAAATTTGGATCGTCCGCTAATTGCGGCACCACATAGCTCAGCACCGCCCTCTGCTGAAAATTCGAAACCCGGCCCTGCAAGTTCACCGTATGCCCCAAGCCCCAAAAATTCAAACGGCTAATGCCTGCCGAAACGCGTGGGCTGAAACCGGTGGTGCCGGCGGGCGCATCCAGCGTATTCACGCCGCCGCCAATCTGCCCCAACTCCGCCCCAAAACCAAGGTTAAAGGCATAGCGGTTTGCTTCGTCCATTTGCAGCAAAACGTTTTTGTAGGCTTCCTGCCCCAGCGGATTCTGCAGCGCCGTTTGGACGCGTGAAAAAATCCCCGAATCATAAAGCTTCTGTTGCGTGGCGGCGATTTGCGCCTGCGAAATGGGATCGCCCGCTTTCAGGCCCAGCCGGCTTTGCACCACTTGCGGCCGCGTGGTTTCCAGCCCGCGCACGAAAATGTTGCGAACATATTGGCGCTCGCCCGGCTTGATGGTGTAGCGCAAATTTACCCGGTTGGCCTCGCCATCGGCTTCCTGCAGCCAATCGAAAGTCGCATTGGGGTAGCCGTTATCGAAATAGTAGCTCAACGCCATATCGCGATCGGCGGCAAGATTAGAATCGCTGAAAGTCTGCCCCACTGACGATTGCATGCGGCGGCGCAGATATTCCACCTCGGCCGGCGCCGGACCGTCAATCTGCAGACCGCTGATGAACCAGGGCTGCCCTTCTTCGATCTCGAAACGCACTCCCAGTTCGTCCACCCGGCCCTGGTAGTTGTCCATGGTGCTGGCCGTCACCTTCACGGCGCGAAATCCATTGGATCGATACAGGTCGCGAATCAGATCACGGTCCTGATCGCGCAATTTTGGGGAGTAACGCCCATAGCGGTAGCGCAGGGTTTGGTTCTCGCGCAGAGAAATCCGTTCGCGCAAAGTTTCCGTGTCGAAAAAATGGTTCCCGGTAATCTCAATCGCCACCAGTTTGTGGCGCGCATTGCGCAGGATGTTGTATTCGATGATCTGCCGGTCATCCTGACTCCCCTGACTGCCGGAACTCTGGGTTTGGGTGTGGCTCACCGCCACTTCGAAATAGCCCTTGGATTGAAAATAGTCCACCAGGTTGCGATCACCTTCGGTAAGCAAACCCGGTTCCACGGCCCGTTCTTCATAGATGGGGATCAGTTGGCGCAGTTTGCTGCGGGATACTTTGGCGCCAGTGGTGCGCACCTCCGTTACCGGACCCGCATCCAGCTCAATCGACGGCGTGATGGTGTTGCTGGAGGGAGTATAGTTCAGCTCCAGCAAAGCCACCCGCGATTGCAGCCGGTTCTCGCTCAGAAAAACATTGCGGATGCGATTCAGCCCATCTTGTACCCGGTTTTCTGTCACTTCGCGCCAACCGGGAAATAGAATCGGACCAAAGCCACGCCGCCAACGGGTGGCGCGCAATAAGCTCTCCGGGGTAGTGGAGCGCGCGGGCTTCAACGGGGACGGTGCCTGCACGCGCAAGGCACTCTTACTTTCAGCCAGTTTGCTTTCGAACAGCTTGCCTACGAAAGTGGCTCCGGCAAAGTGCGTGCGGGGCCCCGGCGCCAGTTGGAAACGGATACTCATCTCGCCGGTCTCGGGCGACGGCGCCAATTGATAAGCCAGCTTGGCCCGGTATAAACCGTTGGCTCGCATTCGGTCCTGCATGTTGGCCACGCTTTGTTCCATAAACTTGGCCTGAAACGGCGCGCCCAATTCCAGTTTGGCCGCGTTCAACAAACTGTTCCGGTTGGGTGGGCTGGCTAAGCCCACAATACTGACCCCACTGACGAACAAGGCAAATTGAGTAGAAATACGAACGGCCACTCCCGCCGCCTCGTCCGGTTTGTCCGGTTTGTCCTGAACCGGTTTACTGCCCACGGGAGTGCCCTCAATGCTGACGTCGCTGTAGTGGCCCGTGTCGTACAACAGCTGCAAAGCATGCCGGATGTCGGCCGCCCGCAAGGGTTGCCCCACCCGCAAAGGCAGCAGTTCCCGTAGTTCGGCTGGCGACATGGGCTGGGTGGGCGGATCGAAGTCGATGCGCTCCAACCGTTTGCCCTCAAATTCCTTGCCGTCAAACAGCGGCTGCACCGATTGGGCAAATGTCCCGCTCATGAACACAACCAATGCACCGGCAGCTCGAAAAAAGGGTACCTGCACCGTTCGGCACACTATTAATGATGATAACCCAGGTTGTGAGGGCACTGGTCACATTTAGGACGTCAACGCATTGAAAAGTCTGGGCCAGCTACACACCCCAACA
Organism: Terriglobia bacterium; assembly: GCA_025350105.1. GTDB lineage: Bacteria > Acidobacteriota > Terriglobia > Bryobacterales > Bryobacteraceae > Palsa-187. The sequence goes on from JANXYJ010000147.1 coordinate 12,925, forward strand.
TGATGCGGCCTACGCACCAATCGTTACCACAGGCTTAAGCGGAACCCCTAACTTTCACCTAACTTTCACCTAACTTTCAATAGACAAGCATAGGATTCCCCCTGTTGGACGCCAAATTCCAGCCTTCTCAGCCCGGGCGCGCCGAAGAGGGTTAATAGGTGGATTGCCTTCATACCTATGCGCACCCATTTTCGCCATTCTCATTTTTGTCTCCCGGTTTTCCTGTTGCTTCTCTGCTGCCTCGCGCCTGCCTTTGCCTGGGAGATGAAACCTGCCGTGCGAACCTTACCGCTATTTTTTGTAGAGGACTCAACCCCTGCCGGAGCGCGCTTTTGGGCCCAAACTCCCACCATGCGCGCGGAGTTTACACGCGCGGGCGTCACCTTCGCCGTGAAGGGCAACCGGGCGCAGGTGCGCTTTGCCGGAGCCAGCAACGCTGTGAAAATGGAAGGCACGGAATCAGGCGGAGAAGCAAGCGTCAAATCCGGTGTCGAAACGCGCCGCCCGCAGGCCAACCTTCTGTTGGGCAGCGATCCCGCCCAGTGGCGCACGGGCCTGCCGGTTCACGATCGCATCCACTACCGCGAGCTCTACCCCGGCATCGATTTGACCTACGCCGGGAAGGATGGCGCCCTGAAGTCCGAGTTCATCGTCCGGCCGGGCGCGGATCCACAGCAGATTGTGTTGCAATATTCGGCGCCGGTAGAGATTGCGGTCAACGGCGATCTGATTGTGGGCAGTTCAAGTGCCGCCCCGTTGCGCGAAGCCAAACCAGTAATCTATCAGGAGTCTGCCGGCAGGCAAATCCCTATCGACGGGCATTTTCACCAGCTTGGGGCCCGCAGTGTCGGTTTCGAAATCGGCGCTTATGACCCTGCCCTGCCGCTGGTGATCGACCCCACCATCAGCTATTCCACCTACATCGGCGGCACGGGCCTTGGTGCAGTGACCGGCGTTGCTCTCGATTCCTCCGGCAATCTCTACGCCGCTGGTTGGACCGAAGCTTTGAATTTCCCCATAGCTGGCGCCTACCAGGCCGCCAACCTGGGGGGCGTCGACGCCTTTGTGGTGAAGTTCAGTCCCAACGGATCAACCCTTCTCTATGCCACCTACATCGGCGGCGCTGGTGACGACCGCGCGGCGGGTATCGCGGTTGATAGCAACGGAGGCGCCTATATCACAGGCTCCACGTCATCATTCAATTTTCCCACCGTGGCCGCCATTCGCTCCACTCTGGGCGCCCAGAAAACGGCGTTTGCGTTGAAACTGAATGCGGCGGGTACCGGCTTGGTCTATAGCACCTACCTGGGCGGCACCGGGTATGAGGTGGGCACGGCCATTGCGGTCGACACCAACGGCAACGCGTTTGTGGTGGGTGACACCCAGTCCGTCAATTTCCCGGTCGCATTTGCCGTACAGCCCACTTTAAGAGGCATGACCGACGCCTTCGTTACGAAGCTCAACCCAACCGGGACGCTGGTCTTCAGCACCTATCTGGGCGGTAGCGCCGTGGATCATGCCGGCGGCGTGGCCGTCGATGCCAGCGGCAACGTGTATGTCACCGGCGGCACCTATTCCACCAATTTCCCGGTGGCCGCTCCCCTGCAAAGCAGCAACGGCGGTGGCCAGGACATCTTCGTCACCAAGCTAACCGCCAATGGTGGCGCATTGATTTTCAGCACCTATCTGGGCGGCAACGGCGCGCTGACCCCGGAACAAGCCAACGCCATCGCGCTCGATGCTAGCGGCAATGCATATATCGCCGGCGTCACCAATTCCCTGAATTGCAGCGCCACGCACCCGTCCTCCTGTTTTCCGGTCACCTCCGGCGCCTATCAAACCCAATACAACGGCAGCCAGGATGCCTTTGTCGCCAAGCTGAACTCCGCCGGCAACACGCTGGTTTATTGCAGCTATCTGGGCGGCACGCAGTTTGATTGGGCCACGGGCATCGCGGTCGACGCCGCCGGTAACGCCTACGTTTCCGGCTACACTTCGTCCCAGGACTTCGCCACTGCCGGCGCCGTGCAAAACACCTTCGCTGGTTTGTACGACGGTTTCGCCGCGGAAATCAACGCCGCCGGAAACACGTTACTTTTTTCCACCTTTTATGGCGGTTCCGGCGCGGACGCGGCCAACGCCATCGTGGTGGACACCAATGGCAACATATTTACCGGCGGACAAACCAGTTCGGCCAACTTCCCGCTGGCCAGTGCCGTGCAGTCCAGCAACAATGGCTATAGCGTGGGTTGGGTGGCGCGCCTGGGCGTGACAGCGCCGCCCAACCAATTTCCTTTGACCAGTGGCGTGTCCCCCTCCTCCGGCTCGGGCAATACGGTCAGTTTCGCCTCCACCTATCTCGATAGCGCCGGCGCCGCGGCCCTCACCACCGTGGGCCTTTTGCTCAATACCTCCGCATCCACCGCTCTGGCGTGCTACGTCACCTACAATCAGGCCAGCAATATATTTACGCTGGCTAACGACGACCCCTCCACCGGCTCGCTCACCGTCATCCCCGGCGGCGGCAGTCAACAAAACAGCCAGTGTCAATTGAACGGCGCGGGCAGTTCGGTTTCCGTTCAAGGGGCTTTTGTGACGGTGACGGTTTCCCTCACCTTTTTGCCCGGCTTCGGCGGCTCCAAAACCGTCTATCTCAGCGCGGCCGATGCGCTCAGCAGCACCGGTTGGGTGGCGCGCGGCACCTGGACCGCCGTCATCCCTCCGCCGCTGCCCAGCGCCGATTCCGTCTCTCCCAGCGGCGCCACCGGAGCGTCCGGAAGCTTTACGTTTGTCTTCTCCGATACCCAGGACGCGGCCAACCTCACCGGCATGGCCATGCTGTTCGGCAACAGCGTCAGCACCAGCAACAACTGTTATCTGGTTTACGACCGCACCGCCGGTTCACTCTCTCTTTTATGGGATGGCGGCAATGGATCCAACTCGCGGCCCATCGCCTCCAGCACCACTCTGCAAAACAGCCAGTGTTCGGTGGGCAACGCCTCGGCAAGGGTCTCCGGCACCTCGCAGATCATTACCGTGAATATAGCCTTCAAAGGCGCCTTCAGCGGCGTGCAGAACGTGTATCTGTACGGTTCCGAAGGCAGCACCAATACGGGTTGGGTGCAACGCGGCACCTTCACCGTGGCAGCCGGCGGCGTTCCTACGGCGGGTGCTGTCGTCCCCGGCGCGGGCTCCGGCCCCGCGCAGCGTTTTAGCTTTACTTTTTCCGATCAAGGCGGCTCCGGCTACCTCACCGGGCTGGCCATGCTGATCGCCCCCACCCTGAACACCGCCAACGCCTGCAGTATTGTTTACGACCGCAACGCCAACGTGCTGTCACTGGCCTTTGACAACCCTGCCAATGGCGCTTCCTCCATCGTCCTGGGCTCCAGCGGCGTGGCCAACAACAGTCAATGCACATTGCGCGGAGCCAACTCCACGGTTCTGTTTTCCGCCACCTCCGTGGTGGTGACGCTGGACCTCAGTTTTAACTCCGCTTGGTTCGGGGCCAAAAATATCTATTCTTATGCCGGCGAGTCCGGCGTGAATTCGGGTTGGATCACCACCGGTTCCTGGACCGTCCAGGGCGGTACACCCAGCGCCGATTCCGTCTCCCCGTCCTCCGGCGCTGGAATGTTTCCGTCCCTAAGTTTTTCCGTCAGCGATACCTTCGTCCATAGCAACATCAGCGGCGTGGGTGTACTGATTACCGCGGGCTCCCCGGCGAATCTCACCAATGCCTGCTATGTGGTCTTCGACCGTCCCAGCGGCACCGTTCGCCTGTACAACGATACTGCCTTAGGCTACAGCAGCAAGCCTCTGGGCTCCTCGGCCAATCTCCTCAATAGCCAATGCGCGGTCGGCTACACGGTGATCGGCACCTCCGGCAACGCGCTCCAATTCACCCTGAGTGTTCTGTTTTACCCCGCATTCAGCGGAGCCAAATCCGTCTACCTGCAGGCCTTCGAGCCCACCTCCAGCTCCGGATGGGTGGCCAGAGGCGCCTGGAGCGTGCAGTAAGGCTACCCGATTCGCGCTTTCCTGCGATCGAGTGAGAGCCTGATCGCTTCCTGCGATCGAGTGAGAATCTGATCGCTTCCTGCGATCATCAGAGAATCATGTCCGTCTACGAAGACCGCAAAAGCGCGCTCGAAGAATACGAATTCCGCATGGGCCTGGAACGCGGGCGCCTGGCCGTAACACTGGACGTTCTCACCGATGCGCTGGTGCTGGTGGGCCAGCACGGCGTCTATTGCCAAAGCGCACGCCAACCCGGCAAACCCGCCATGGATATTGAAATTATCAGCCAATGCATCACCGGCGCAAAAGAACTGGTGAGCAGCGTGATGGGGGAATTGCAGCGGAAGAAATTGGAGACGCTGTAACGGCATCGGTAGCTCCGGTCGCCAGAGCGGAGACGAAACGCTCACCGCGGCTGCTGGGAGATGAGCTATTCTTGAACAGCGCCGAGGCCAAGTCTGGCCGCGTCCTGTCCCTGCGCCCTGTTGGCCGGCCGAAATCCAACCGAAAAGAGGATAGTGATCAGCTCAGCCTTGCGCTTGGTGTTGGAGTGTACTGTCCCGAATATACCATTCCCAATATACCATTTATTACAAATAAGGCCTTGAAAATTTTCGGGGTCGAATTCGAGATCCCGGAATCACCCGAGGCCGTAAATCAAGTTTTAGACAAGATTAAGGAATGGTGCGAGGCAACATTTCCTGAGTAGGCCAGGTAGTCGCACGGATCTATGAAAAGCATCAACCTCACGATAAGCACCAACGAGATCTTCAACCGCTCCTCGCCGAACGACGAACTCAGCGCCAGCACTTTTAATACGGTGATGTCAGCCACCGTCGTGTTCGGGCTTATGCTGTTCGCCGCGTTCGGAAGTCTTTCTGCTCGCGTCGTTCAAGCGCATCTTATCGTGGGGCGAGGCGCTCTAGCCTATCTCTTAACTCTTGTGATTCTGTTCTTTGTAGGTGCAGTGGCTTCAACCAGCCGAGCACCGGCTCGAGCCGTGGTCGGACTGGCACTCAATGCGTCATCGTTAGGAGCCCTCTTCGGCCCTGTCGCAAACTACTACCAACGTGGATCGATCATCGACATCGCCCTCGGTACGGCCTTACTGACGATCGTCCTTGGGGCTGCCGGCGCCCTATACCCGAGAAGCCTGGAGAAATGGGGCGGCATTTTGTGCTTAGCGGTCTCCGGATTGTTCCTTGTTCAACTCAGCGAAGTAATGCGGCATCCGTCGGATCCAGCATTCCGTTCACCAACCAGTTGGATTGGTGTCATAATTTTCAGCGCGTCAATCGTTTATGATTTCAATCGAGCACAATTGGTCGCGCGGACAATTCCGAACGCGATTCAATGCGGTATCGCAATATTTGTTGATGTCGTCAACATATTCCTAAGGCTCTTGCGGGTCCTAGGGAGGCGCGAACAAGAAACGACGGGCAGCTCTACATGAACCAGCACGAAACCGCGTTACGAATTACGCCTACACCAACCGCGACCAGCTTTTCGGTCCCAAGGGGACGTCCTGGTCCCAAGGGGACGTCCTGATGTGTCCCTTTAGTAAACAATTCGAAAATGCGGATTTGGGGCATTTTCACGCCAATTCTCAAATGCCGCCGAAACGCGAAACCGAACGGTGTGGCAGCTCCGTCCAACAGAATCAATTGCATAACCATATGTGAATTCGTGCGTTTTTACGCAAAACGCTACAAGGTACAGATCAGGACGTCCCGCCACGAGTCCAATCACATTCATCTCATTGCAGTTCCCTCCAACCCGGAAGCTCTTGCGCGGACCTTGGGCCGCACTCACGCCGATTTCGCGCGCCATTTCAATTTCCGCAGACGAAGTTGCGGGCATGTCTGGCAGGCGCGGTTTTTCTCCTGCCCGCTGAACCAGGCCCACCTTTGGCAAGCGATGGCATATGTGGAGCGCAATCCGGTTCGCGCGCGAATCGTGGCGGAAGCCCATCAATACCGCTGGTCCGGCGCCAAGGCCCACGTGGGCGATGGGCAGGATGACTCGCCGTTGGACCTTGCCGCCTGGCGGCGGGAATACGATCCACAGCGCTGGCGGAAGGTGCTCAATACCAGTGTTGGCGAGGAGGCGCTGGGCAAGCGCATTCACCAGGCAGTTCTCAGCGGGCGGCCGCTGGGAGATGAGCTATTCTTGAAAAGCGTCGAGGCCAAGTCTGGCCGCGTCCTGTCCCTTCGCCCTGGTGGCCGGCCGAAATCCAACCGAAGAGAGCATAGTGATCAGCTCAGCCTTGCGCTTGGTGTTTGAGTGTACTGTCCCGATAGACGCGATAGACCGATACAAGCTTTTCGCAAGGGACAGATCAGGACGTCCCATTCGTCATTCGTTCCATTCGTTCCCCATTCGTCACCAAATGAATGGATAACTACCCTTGCGTCTGACGAGACCTGAGTCTGGCGCTAAAATGGAGCAACAGGAACGCTTCCCATTGTTTTACCGTCCTGCTTCCAACGCAAGACAATAACTACAATTGGGCCCCCTTGATCGGAGCTGAGCTCCATGGTTCCTTGGCCTTTTGCAGCATCTTGGCCAAAAAAATTCCCTGCAGTTGCAGCATAGAATCCACCCGGAAGCATTTCGACTCCTGAATTTGGGTTCAGGTTATATGGAAGGAGACTCCAATTATCTGCATAAGCAGCCTTAAGCATTGGGGTTGATTTGGAGCCGGTCAAAATATTTCCTGCACCATCACGAACCACAATCTTAACCGACTGATCTGCTGGAGCCATATTGACGACACTGAACGCCGTTGTTTCGCCGTTCAAGTTATAGTAGGGTGCAAACCAGTGTGGATTGGAATCTTTTGACTTCACAGGAAGTACAGACACCTGCCAATTTACCCCAGAATTTGCATAGGAGTAAGTCAGTGAAGCCAAGACCATGTCCAGAGTAGAAGCGTCGGTTCCCAAAAGAGCTGTATACATTGGACCTTGGCCAAGACCAGGCAATGCAACACTAGGCAAAGACGCGCATCCCTGCGGGCATTGGCCCAGACTTGAAAAATTCTGAGTTATTGCAGAGCCCGCGGTTTGATCAGAAGAAGTCACGGAAGTAAAAAAATCTGAAACTCCTAGCGCATCTTCATATAATGAAAATCCTGATCCGCCACCTCCGGAAGCATAATACCCAGGTTGGGTTTGAGCTTCTATACCCTTCAATGGAGATCCTTTGGGTTGTGGAGGCAGGGCGTATGTAACTTGAGTCTTCCAGCCCTTCCCAATGGGCAAGTCTGGGTCTCCTACGGCAAAATGCGGAAAGATGATTATTTCACGGCAGGAATAACTACCGTCCGGTACCTGAAATAAGCTATGCGTTCCGCAATTAGGCTTGGTGGGAGACGTGTAATAATTTTGAGCGTTCCCAAATACCGCAAAGAAAGCAAAAAGCAAAACCAACTGTGTGTGCCTCATCTTAGGCTCCTTGATGCCTTGTATCAAATCCCCAAAATAATACTTTAGGACAAAACTAGGGCAACGGACAAGGGGAAAATCGGGACAGTATACTCAAACACAATTCGCGCCGCTGCGCATTTCCACCTACTATTTACGCTTTGCGCATTCGTACCAGCTTACTCTCGCGGCCCGCGCTTTACCCTGAAGCGGTGCTGATCCCACCCTTGGTGGCGGGCGGCTGGGCATGCAGCACCAACGCAAAGAACAACAGAATCGCGGCTGAGCAGACCGTAACTCCGCTCTGGCGAGCGGAGCTACCACGCTAAATTACCGCAAGAACGGATTCCGCTGCTTCTCGCGCCCGATGGTCGTATTCGCTCCGTGCCCCGGAATCACAATCGTTTCTTCGGGCAGGCACAACAGCTTCTCTTCGATGGACCGCAAAATCTGCCGTGAGTTCCCGCCCGGCAAATCCGTGCGTCCAATACTGTCCCGAAACAGAGTGTCTCCCGCAATCAGTTTATTCTCAGCCGGTATCCACACGGAGATACTCCCCTGCGTATGCCCCGGAGTATGCAATATCGTGAAATGGCAGCCGCCCAACTCTAGCACCACGCCCTCTTTGGCCTCAGCGTCAATCGACGTCCGCTCCGGCGTTTCCATGCCCAGCCAGCCAGCTTGCATATCAATATGATCGTAAAGCTCCTGGTCCCCCTCATGCATCAACACGGGAGCCCCCGTCAGCGCCTTCAGTTTCGCCGCGCCACCGATGTGATCGATATGCGCGTGCGTGATGATGATTGCCTTCAGCCGCAATTGGTGCTTGGCTAGAAGCGCCACAATCTGGTCAATATTGTCGCCCGGATCGATGACGATGGCCTCGCGCGAAACGGCGTCGCAAAAAATCGAGCAATTACACTGCAGCATCCCTACCGGCAGAATTTCGTGTATCAACATGTTGGTTTTTGGCCCCCCCGCGGTTGGTTTACTGGCGCCGTGCGACGGCCAAGCACGATGTTAGCTTAAATGCGGGCTTTTTTAGAAACGTTGTAGATTAAGAGTGCATCTGTAAACGATGAGGCGTTAGCAGGTGGATTGGGATTAGAGGACCGATGAGCAGGGAAATGGTGAATCCCGTTCCCGCCAGATCTCCAAGGGCAGATCGGGAAGGCAAATCGACGGAATCGGTAATCCTTGCAAGACGAGTAAGAAGTACCGGTACGTTTATTCGGACTATTGTAGGAGCGCTAATGACAAGGGGTAGCTAGGCGGGCTACGGCACCCTAGGAGGTCTCCCTATCTGGCGACAAGAAATGCGAAAAATGTTTGAATTGACGAAAATATTTCGCGCAAAATGGAGAGCTCAACGCACTATCAGGTATGGTCACGCAAGCAGGATTTTTCCAGCCGACATCGAGGGATCAAATGCACAACCGGGCCTACGCTCAACAACGACACACCCAGGATCTACACGCCGTACGCGCCTACGCGCACATACCCGTAGAATGGCCCAGTATGCTTGAAAAGGACGCCGCTGGCAAAAGTGGGCCTGCGCGGCCGGAATCTGCCGGCCGTGAGGATGACGCGCACCCTGACACCAAGCCCCACCACAGTTTTAGAGATATTGCTAAGCTTGATGACTTCAGCCTGAACCGTTTTCCGTTCGCCAACATGAGTGATCACCTGCAAGTAAGTGCTGGCTATCAAGCGCTGCACGACGGCGCGGCCTGGCTAGACCTGGCGAATCGCGGACGCATTCGCGTGACAGGCGAGGACCGCGCCCGTTTGCTGCATGCCATGACTACGCAGAATGTGCAACAGATGCAGCCGGGCGATGGCTGTTATCTTTTCTTCCTCAATGCCCAGGGCCGTATTTTGGGCGACGCCAATCTGTTCTGCTTCGCCGATTATTTTCTGCTGGATACCGAACCGGAAACGCGCCAGAAGCTTTACGAACACATCGACCGCTACATTATTGCCGACGACGTCACATTAGAGGACGTAACCGAATCTACCTCAGCCATCTCTATTGAAGGACCCTCGGCCCGCGAAGTCTTAGGCAGCTTCGGCGTCACCCTTCCCGAACGCGATCGCCTTACCGTGGCTTGGGGAGACCGCGTCATCGCCAAAACCAGCACCAGCGCAGTGGACGGGTTCATGGTGCTCCTTCCCACTGCATCACCTACGACAACGACAGATGCCTTTACCGCCAGCCTGGGTATTCCGCAGGCAACCGCGGAAGACGCTCGCCTGGTCCGTCTGGAAAACGGCCGGCCGCGGTACGGCGAAGAAATCACAGAACGCTATCTGGTTCACGAAACCGGCCAATTGCACGCGGTCAATTTCAACAAAGGGTGCTATCTGGGCCAGGAAATCGTCGAACGGGTGCGCAGCCGCGCGCAGATTCACCGCGTGTTGCGATCCTTATTAATCGAGAGCCCAAACGCCCCTGCCGCGGGCACTCATCTGGTGTCTCAGGAGGCGGCTGCGGGTGAAATCGTAAATGCCGCCTTCTCGCCTGCTCTCGGCAAAGTGGTCGCCATGGCTTACGTCAAAATTCCCTTTGCAGAACCTGGCACGGAGTTGCAGGCAGGGGATGCCGTTGCCAGAATCACCTGAAAAATAACTACTCCATCGGGAAAACAAAAACCTCACCCGCTGTTTTAACGGTCAAAGTCCCGCTGCCTAGCGGTTTACCTTGATGAGGAAAAAAAACCGCGCCGTCGGTTGATTGGCCCGGCGCCAATTTCGTGGTCGCCATCGCAATGGCCGAGGCTGCCGCGGCGGCTTTCAATTTGCTGGAGCCAAACTCGGCAAACGCATTTTGCCGCCGCGATTCATAACCATTGGTGGAATGAATCCGCGCGTTGTTGAACAAACTGTTCTCGTAGGCCGCCACCAGTTTGATCACGTCGCTGCGGCCGCCTTTCGTCAACAGTTCACCCACCACGGTGGCCGCAGGCAGAGCCCGGATCGATCCCCCCCCCGTTCCACCAAGATTAGACCGCTGAAAGCTCAAATCATCCGGCTTCACCGTCCACGATATCGGCGCGCCGTTGGAAATCGCCACCTGCATCACTGCGTATTCCCGAATGGTGTTGGGTAGCGAGGTCACAATCACCGTGACGCCACTCTGCGTCATGGCTTTATATTTCAGCCCGCCGGATTCAAAGTCGATAATTTGCGCCCGGCCCGATCCCACAACCCACAGAAGCAAGGCCAGCGCACGCCAATTTCTCACGCTTACATGATATGACGAAGCCGCGATTTGTCATACCTCGCAAATCGCGGCCCGAATCACGGCATTATTTCGACCAGCCAACTCGCCCTAGGGCCGCTTACTCAGCACCGCTCCCTCCGGCGGGCTCAGCGTCTTCAGTGCGGTCTGTTTCAGCGCCATCGGCACCGTGTAGACCAAGCCGCTGGCTAGCTTCACCGTGGCCAGCGTCGCGACTTCGCGGCTTTCATCAAAGTCCACGCCCGTTTTGCCACTCACGCTGCTGGTGGACGGAATCGCCAACATCATGGCGCTTCCGCCACTGCCCCTCAGCGTCAGCACCATCGATGACACATCCACCGCATAGCTCCCGGCGGGCAACGTCTTGCCCCCCGCCGAAAAGGCGAACGGCACGCTCATCGTAAACGTCTCGGCGTGAGCCGCAACCGAAGCAACCGTCGCGCTGGCAGCCAAAACCGAGGTCATCACAACACTTTTCATGGTATTTCTGAACAGGTTCGTTTTCATTTGCAGTAATCTCCTTTTGAATTTGAATGGGCGATGTCTGCACGCACGTGTGCGTGCGGGGTCTTCTTCAGGGAATGCAAATGTCCTGCGGGGACGATGGGAAGGGAATTGAATTCAGAACGGGGAAGGAAGTGCTTACATCCCAACTCTACGGCCAAATGGCTGGCGAATCAAATCAAATTTTCTGATCCACTGGATTTTACCGAGCCTCAATTTGGCCCGACGTTGCTTGCACAGAGGCAGTGTTACAAAAGATAGCTTTGGTGGACGGCGGGGGGTTCGAACCCCCGACCCCCGCATTGCGAACGCGGTGCTCTCCCAACTGAGCTAGCCGCCCATCTCGTCTATCTTCAACACCAGCGCCGTTCCACCGGCGCTTCCTTTCATATTATCACGGCGTCTTTGGTTCACCTAAAATCAGCGGTGGTTCACCTAAAATCAGCGGTTCATCTAAATTCCGTAACCCAGAATTCACTTGCAGCGCCCCTGCCTTTAGAAGGACACTAGGAGTTCGTTAGCACGACCTCAAAATCAATGTCCACCGCCAAAATGAACGACTCCGCACCGGTTCGCGAACCGGCCGACCGATGGTCCATCGCCGAAGCCGGCGAAATGTACGACGTTGCCAGTTGGGGCAAGGGCTATTTTTCCGTGGGTCAAAACGGCCACGTCTGGGTGCATCCTGATAAGGACCCTACCCGCCGCATCGATCTGAAGGAACTGGTGGACAACCTGCAACTGCGCGGCATCTCCGTGCCCATCCTGATTCGCTTTGGCGAAATCCTGAAGCACCGCCTGGGGGAAATGCACCAGGCCTTTCAAAACGCCATCGCCGAACACAACTACAAATCCGGCTACTGCTGCGTCTATCCCATCAAAGTAAATCAGCAACGCCAGGTTGTCGAAGAAGTTTTTCAGTACGGCCGCCCCTACAAATTCGGTTTGGAAGCGGGGTCCAAGCCCGAACTGCTGGCCGTCCTCGCCATCGCCGATAACGACACGCCCATCATTTGCAATGGTTTCAAGGACGATGAATACATCGAAATGGTGATGCTGGCCAAGAAAATTGGCCGCCAGATCATCCCCGTCGTCGAAAAGTACACGGAGCTGGATCTGATTCTGAAGCACTCCGCCCGCGTGGGCGTTCGGCCGGTGATCGGCCTGCGCCTGAAACTGGCTAGCCGCGGCTCCGGCCGCTGGAAGTCTTCCGGCGGCTACCGCTCAAAATTTGGCTTGACTGTAACCGAAGCCCTGCACGCGCTCGATCAACTCAAGGCACTCGGTATGGAAGACTGCCTGCAACTGATGCACTTCCACCTGGGCAGCCAGATCACCAATATCCGCCAGATCAAGGCCGCCGTCACCGAAGCCGCGCGCGCTTATGTGGAGATGCGCCGGTTGGGCGCGGGCTTGAATTATCTCGACGTGGGCGGCGGTCTGGGCATTGATTACGATGGCTCGCAGACCGACTTTGAGTCCAGCGTCAACTACACCCTGCAGGAATACGCCAACGACATCATCTATCACATCCAAAGCGTGTGCGATGAAGCCGAAGTCCCGCACCCCACCATCATTTCCGAAAGCGGACGTGCAGTGGTGGCCTACCACAGCGTGCTGGTATTCAACGTTCTGGGCGTAACCGGTTTCGGCGGCGAAGAGACTCTGCCCGAATTTAACGACGAAGTGGAACAGCCGCTGATCGATCTCCGCGAAACGCTCAAAGGCCTCAGCCAAAAGAATCTGCTGGAAAGTTTTCACGACGCGCAACAGTCGCTCGATTCGGCGCTGAACCTGTTCAGCCTGGGCTATCTTCCCCTGCAGCAGCGCAGTTGGGCCGAAAGCCTGTACTGGGTGATCTGCCGCCGCATTCAAAAAATGGCCAAGGATCTAAGCGATTTTCCGGAGGAGTTAGAAGGCTTGGACACGCTGCTGTCGGATACTTATTTTTGTAATTTCTCATTGTTCCAAAGCATGCCCGATAGCTGGGCGGTAAAACAATTGTTCCCCATCATGCCCATTCACCGGCTGGACGAACAACCGCACCATCACGGCATTCTGGGCGATATTTCTTGCGATTCCGACGGCAAAGTGGATCAGTTCATCGATCGCCGCGACGTGAAGAAGACGCTGCCACTTCACGCCTACACTGGAGAGCCATATTTTCTCGCAGCGTTTTTAGTTGGCGCCTATCAGGAGATCTTAGGCGATCTGCACAATCTTTTTGGCGACACCAACGCGGTTCACGTCACCTTGAACGAGAAGAGCGAAGTGGTCATCGACGCCCTCATCCGCGGCGATACCGTCCGCGAAGTTCTCGACTACGTGCAGTTCAAATCGACGACGCTCTTCGAAGAATTCCGCCGCGACGTGGAAACCGCCGTCCGCGAAGGCCGCATCGGCTATGAGGAATCGGGAACCTTGCTACGCTTCTACGAAGACGGCTTGAACGGGTATACGTACCTGGAGCAATAGACAAATCCAGTAGTTCAGCCCAGTAGCTCCGGTCGCCGGACCGGAGACGAGTCATGTCCCTGGGCACGGGAAACTCAATACCCCAAAAACCAGCAATAAACCGCGACCGTAAGGGCGTGGAGAAACACTACTTGCCCACCAAGTGCTCCGCGTCCTTCTCGTTCTCGCAGATAAATTCCATCAACTCTGTGTCCGGCAGTAAGTGATAATGCAGGGTCGCCGTCCATGGCTTCACGTACGTTTTCGCATCGTCGATGGTAATCTCCATCGTCATGTGACCGTAGTCCGGCCGGCGAAAACGCTCCGTCGTGTGCAGCGCGTCGCTGTGCGGATGGCCGTCGTCATCGAGCCACGTTTTGTCATTGAACCCACGCGATTCAATCACCAACGAATCACGCTCCCACCGGCCAATCGAATAACCGAACCAAGCCGTCGATGGATTCCTAGGGAGAGCGCGCCCATCGGTAAAAATCTGGCGAAACTCGACGAACTCTTCATACAGCACCAACGTAATTCCGGGCGTATGCATGATCTTGAACGGCTGCGGCACCAGCATTGCGTCGGGGATGCTGTGCGGCAGACAATGCCCAGAAGGCCGGTCTTTGCCCAAGCCTTCCACGTGCGCCTTGTAAACCGCCGCGGCTTCGGGCAATAAGTCCACACCTTTGCCCTCTTTGATCAGGTCCGCCATCAAGTTGAATTGCAGATGATTGTCATCCACCACCCAAATACCCGAAAGGTCCACGCCGCCTTCCGCCAACTTCGGCGCCGGTGCCGACAAATTCGGCTTGCCATCCAAAGTCAAAGGCACGCGCGAAAACGGATTGGTCAACCACTGCGCCGAGGCAGGAACCAGCGCGATGGCAAGCAAGGGTAAAAGTAATTTGACAGGCGATGACATCAGGAGCGTCCTCCGGCAAAGCGTTCCATAAGTATATCGTCGGCGGTCACAACGCGGCCTGCGCCCAAGCACTTGCCTCATCCTGTATCATCGGAAGAACCCCGCATGATTCCTGAATCCATTCCGGAAGGCCTTACATTCGACGACATTCTTCTGGTGCCCGGCCACAGCGACGTCGTCCCCGCTGAAACCGATACTCGAACTTTCTTCACGCGAAAAATTGCCTTGAACATCCCCGTGGCCAGCGCGGCCATGGACACGGTCACAGAATCGCACCTGGCCATTGCGCTGGCGCAGCAGGGCGGCATCGGGCTGATTCATCGCAACATGCCCATCGACCGTCAGGCCGAGGAAGTGGATCGCGTCAAGCGCTCGGAAAGCGGCATGATCGTCGACCCGGTCACCGTCGATCCGGAGCAACTCATTTCAGACGCGCTCGATGTGATGAAGCGCTACCGCATCTCCGGCGTCCCCGTCACCAAACACGGCAAACTGGTGGGCATTCTCACCAATCGTGATTTGCGCTTTGAAACACGCTTCGATCTTCCTGTTTCAAGCGTAATGACCAAGGACAACCTGATCACCGTCGCCGTGGGCACGACGCTCGAAGAAGCCGAAGCCATTCTGCACCGCCATCGAGTAGAGAAGTTATTAGTCGTCGACGACCAATACAATCTGAAAGGTCTGATCACCGTCAAAGACATTCAGAAAAAATTGAAATATCCCAACGCGGCTAAGGATGAACAGGGTCGCCTGCGCGTGGGCGCGGCCATCGGGTCCTCCGGTGATTATCTGGAACGTGCGCAGGAATTGGTGAAGAAAAAAGTGGACGTGCTGGCCGTCGACTCCGCACATGGCCATACGACCAGAGTGATGGATGCGATTCGCGCCATCAAAAAAGCTCTGCCGAACGTGGAACTGGTGGCGGGCAACGTCGCGACGTATGAAGGTGCTCGTGACCTGATCGCATTGGGCGTCGACGGCATCAAAGTCGGCATCGGACCTGGTTCGATTTGCACCACGCGAGTGGTCAGCGGCGCGGGAGTGCCCCAAATCACGGCGATTGCAGAATGTTCTAAAGCCACGCGCGGCACCGGCGTGCCGTTGATCGCCGATGGCGGCATCAAGTTCTCGGGCGACGTCACCAAGGCCATCGCCGCCGGAGCGGATTGCGTGATGATCGGCAGTCTGCTGGCCGGCACTGAAGAAAGCCCCGGCGAAACCATTCTGTTTCAGGGACGAACGTTCAAAAGTTATCGCGGCATGGGCTCCATGGGTGCGCTGGCGCAGGGGAGTTCCAACCGCTACGATCAGGACCCCAGCGGCAAACTGGTGCCCGAAGGCATTGAAGGCCGCGTGCCTTACAAGGGAATTTTGGCGGACCTGGTGTATCAGTTGGTCGGTGGTCTCCGCGCGGGCATGGGCTACTGCGGCTGCGCGACGATTGCCGACTTGCACGAACGCGCCAAGTTTGTCCGCCTGAGCGCCGCCGGCCTCCGCGAAAGCCACGTGCATGACGTCATCATCACCAAAGAAGCGCCAAACTATCGATTGGAATAAAGGCGGCTCGAATAATTACTTTCTGTTTTATAAACCCTACGACGTCCTGTGCCAATTCAGCGACACGAAGCTCAATCTTCCTGAAAAACGCAAAACGCTGGCGGACTACGTAAATGTTCCAAACCTTTATCCCGTAGGACGTTTAGATCGTGATAGCGAAGGATTGGTTTTGCTCACCGACGACGGCTGGCTGCAGCATCGCCTGACCGACCCGCGCTACGATCACCCGAAGACCTATTGGGCGCAAGTGGAAGGCATCCCCGATGAAGCGGCGGTGGAGCACTTGCGGACCGGAGTTCAGATCTGGCCGGACTTCCGCAGCCGCCCTGCACAGGCAAGACTATTGGACCACGAGCCCGCTCTTCCGCCGCGGGACCCGCCCATCCGCTATCGAGCGAACATCCCAACATCGTGGGTCGAAATTGTTTTAACTGAAGGCCGCAATCGACAGGTACGCAGAATGACGGCCGCTGTGGGCTTCCCGACATTGCGTTTGGTCCGCGCGGCGATTGGAGATCTGCGGCCCGCCAATCTGAGTCCCGGCGAATGCCGCGAGGTGACCGGCGAGGAACGAAAGTATCTAAGCCGCTTCTCGCAAAAGCCCTAGCAGCCCGTTACGGCGCCACCGCCGCCGCGCCCCAGATCTTGCGGCTCAAACGCTCTTGCACGAACACGACATACTTCAGATCTTCGCGTTTCCATCTGGGATTGAAGCGCAGGTGCATGCTATAAACCGTCGGCGCGCCGGGTTCGGCTCGTCCCAATAAAACCAGGCTGCGAACCACGCCGGTGTGCTTCAACGTACGGCCGCTGTTATCGCCCGCGCCCACTTCGTTTTCAATGTTGCTTTCGGTCACCGCCAACCAGATTTCACTTTCCATCGCATCGGCGGGGAGACGATCAATTTTCACCGTCGCCACCGAGGCCGATTGAAACGACACATCCACGCTGGCACGCGGGTTGCGCGCAGCACGAGCGATCTCACTTCGTGCGCGTTCGCGATCGGAACCCAACACTTGCGTTTGCCCGCCAATCACCATTTGCGGCGTGTACAGATTGTCCATGCGGAACAGGCGGATGTAATCGTTCTGCCGATTGGTAAGTTGCCGTGAAGCGAATGGATCGCGCCAGCCTTGCCCGTTCCAGTAATCCACGTGCATCTCGAGCGCAATCACCTCCACGCCGGGAATGGACTGGTCTTGTTCTAATCCTCTTAAAAGATCATCCGCAGGTGGACAAATGGAGCAGCCTTCGGCGGTGAACAACTCCACCAGAACAGGCACGCGCGTGACTTGCGGAAGGTCGCCCTTCACCACAGACGTTCTGGGAGGGACAAAGGCGGTCGCGGAAAAGACACAGCAGAGGATCACTGCGGTTCCCAACACGATTTGGATAAGTGCCTTCGGCCGCATGAACAAGCTTTCCCCGAATGTCCCGACGCAAGTTCCCGATCAAATACAGCGTACAGCAATTCACGCGCCACGCGCATGCTAGGGTGGAGTTTGAACCGGCATTCGCAATGACTTCCTCCCTTCCCTTTTTCGGCAACACCGCCGTCGTTTCCGCCCTAACCGAAATGGCCGAACGGGGGCGCATCGCGCAGACGCTATTGTTCTCGGGACCCGAGGGCATCGGCAAAGCCACACTGGCGCGGCGCTTCGCGGCGTCTTTACTGGGTGGTGAGACACTCGGTGGTGAGATAGCTGCCGCCAAAATTGAACTTGACGATCTCAGCTTGGAAAATAATCGCCAAAGCATTCTGGATCGCGAAAAATGGACCGCCGAAAAACGCAATGAAGACCCGCTACAGTTTGCCTCACATCCTGATTTTTTGACCTTCGCGCCGGACGGCCCGCTGCGGCAACTGACCATTTCGCAAATGCGTTTGCTAAAAGATCGCGCCAGTCTGCTCCCGCTAAAGGGCCGCTGGCGCGTGTTCCTGATCGACGAAATCGATCGCGCCAATGAGCAGGCGGCCAACTCTCTTCTCAAAACCCTGGAAGAACCGCCCGCGCATTTGATCCTGATCATGACCGCGCGCAACCCGTACGATCTGTTGCCCACCATTCGCTCGCGCGCCGTGCCGTTCCGTCTCACGCGATTGACCGACGATGAAATGCGCGACTTCGCGAAAGCGCGCGGTCTGGATCATGCCGAACGCCGTTTGCGATTGGCCGAAGGCTCGCCCGGATTGGCGGTATCGATTGACCTGGAAACCTACGACCGCCGTCGCGACGCCATGTTAATGCTGCTGAAAGTGGCCGGCGGCTTAGAACCGTTTGGCGCCTGGCTGAAACATTCCGATTCCATTGCCGCGCGGCGAACCGAGAAACTGGAGTCCTATCTGGAGGTGCTCTACGTGCTACTGGAAGACACACTGCGTCTTGCCAATCAAGTAAAACCCTTGCGAAACGAAGACATTCGGGCGCAAATGGAGCCGTTGGCGAATCGTGTCAGCTTCGCCTGGATTCGCGCCGCTGTAGGGCGTGCGGACGAGCTGTTGGTGCTGGGCCGGCGTAATATTCAGAAGGCCTTGGCGCTGGATGCGTTTGCCACCGCTTTGCGCGGGCGCTAACGCTGTGGTATCAATGAATTAACTAGCGCTGATTTTTGGCGCCCCCTGGAGCTTTCGTGGATCCCGCAAACCGCAAGCTAATTCGTCCTTCCTTCAAAGAAGCAAAGACTGATATCACAAAACCGCCCCGGCCTCCGTTAAAGGACACGGCCAAACGGACTTCCCCGCCCGACCATACCAACGCTGAAAACTTCTACTACCTGAAGCAGATGCAATCGAAAACGCCGATGACCATTGTGCTGCGCGATGGCGAGGTGTTGAGCGGCGTCATCGAATGGTATGACAAAGATTGCCTGAAAGTGAATCGGGACGGCGCGCCGAATCTGCTGGTGTTCAAAGGGAACATCAAGTATATGTACAAGGCGTGAGTTTATAATCAGCCAGTGGACCCAACCCCAGATCTGTCCACGCGGGCTGTCGACACTCCGGCATCCGAATCGCCCTTCAGCCGGCGTGTGTTTGAAACGCTACTCGAGCTAGCCAGCCGTCACAAACGCCGTTTCTTACTGGTCAGCCTGTTTTCTTTTTTGGCGACAGGAGCGGACCTGCTGCAGCCGCTGATCTACCGCCGGGCCATCAATGAAATCGCGGGAATGCTGGCAGGAGACGCCTCGGCTGCTTTAGGGGTGAGGCCGCGCAACGCGGAGGAAACGCTGGCCACGCTCGTAATCGCCGTGATTTTACTGTTTCTGATCAGCGTGGGCGGTTACTACTTTTCCCTCCGCGGCCGCCTGCACGGCGCCAAGGTGGCCAGCCAGATGGAGTCCAACTTCATCGTTCGCACTTTCGGCCACGTGCTCCGTTTGCCGCTGACGTTCTTTAGTCACACGGCCAGCGCGGGCTTAGCGAAAAGAATCGATCAATGCGATCAGGTGGCTCCTATTGTCGCAGCGTTCTCGCAACAAATTTTGCCGGAGGCCGTTCGTCTGGTGGGCATTTGCGCCATCATGTTCTCGCAGAACTGGGAAATGGCGCTGGTAAGTTTTTCGCTGCTGCCCTTTTATTTGTGGATCGCCCGGCGATCAGCCTTGAAGATGAAGGCCAATCTGGATCCCTATTACGAACTGTGGGAAAACATTTCAGCGCACATCGCCGATTCCATTTCCGCGGTGAAGACGGTGAAGTTGTCGGGCGCCGAATCCCGTGAAGAAGATCGCCTGCGCGCGGATTCCCACCATGCCTACGAGGTCTATCTCAAACGGGTTGCCACTGCGCAGCGTTACTACATTTCACAAAGCGCGCTGAGCAATTTCACGAAATCAATGGTTTTGGGCTACGGCGGATTTCTGGTGCTGCGCCATCGCCTGACGCCGGGCGACGTGGTGATGTTCGTGGCCTATCTGGATCGCCTCTACTCGCCCATCGACGCGCTGAATGAGATTGCCGTCAGCCTGCAACAATACATGGCGTCTTTGTTGCGGGCGGTGAAACTGCTGGACACCGGGCCCACCGAAGATCCCGGCGCGGATTTGCCGCCCGGTCCGGGCAAGGTGGAATTTCGCGGCGTGCGTTTCGGCTATGTGGAAACTCGGGAAGTGCTTCGCGGTTTGGATTTGACTTTGGAACCCGGCAAGGTGACGGTGCTGGCCGGGCCATCGGGTGCAGGCAAGACCACCACGGCCGATCTTCTCGTCAAGCTGTATGAGCCCACCTCCGGCGAGATTCTGGTGGACGGCCACAAGCTATCTGAAACCGGCCCCGACGCGGTGCGCCGTGCGATTGGCGTAGTGGCCGCCGACGGCGTGGTCTTCCGCGGCACTCTGGCCGATAACATCCGCTATAAGAGGCCCAGCGCTTCCGATGCGGAAGTGCTGGCCGCCGCCCAAGCCGCGGGTTTAAGCCGGACGCTGGAACGTTTGCCGCAGGGTTTGGCGACAGAACTGGGCGAACGCGGCGTCGGCCTTTCGGCGGGCGAACGCCAGCGATTGCAGATCGCGCGCATTTTAGTGGACCAGCCGCGCCTGCTGATTCTGGACGAGGCCACGGCGAATCTGGATTACGCCACAGAGCTGGAAGTGAAGCAGGCACTAGGACAACTTTCGCCGCGGCCCACGATGCTGGTGATTGCGCACCGCTATTCGCTGATGAAGGAAGCCGATTACGTTTACGTGATGGGCGAAGGCCGCGTTACCGAACACGGAACGCCCATGGAACTGCTGGAGCGCGGCGGCTGGTTCGCGGAACTAGCGAAGCAATCTGGAAATGAGACGGCGGGCGAGGACAAACCGGAAGCGGCTTAATCTTTTTTTTGCGTACTGAGGAAAGCCCGCGCCTGTGCCAGTAAAGCCGTATCGCCGTCCAACTGGGCTGTGGGCAAACGACCGTGCTTCAAGGGAGCGAGATCTTTTTCGAAGACGTAGATCAGTTCCCCGCCGTTGATTCGCAATGAGAATCTGACCGCGTCGGCGGGCGCATCCGCTGGAAAGCGCGGGCACAAACCGCGCGCATAACCGGAATTGCACAGGTTACTAGGATCAGTTGGATCGGCAACGTCTGCATCCAGTTCAACCGGTGAACCGCAGTCACCCGAAAACGCCGCCCCCAACGGCAGGCGCGGGGCCGGATCCCATTCGGTGGACTCCAATCGCTTTCGTGGATAGAAATACGGGCAAGGCATGTGCGGGCCAAACCGTTATCGTAACGGGAACGGCCCGCTGCAGGTTAGTGCGTGCCAACCGGGGTGGCGTGCATCGCCGCCACGAACGCGCCGCTGTTGGCAAAATTCTGGTAGCGCGAAACCTTACCGGCGCTGTCGAACTTGAAATAGTGCGCCACCGGCGTATCCACGCGGATGCCGCTGGCTGGTAAAAAATCCGGAATAGATTTGGGCGGGGTCCGCATCTACACTGAAGAGGGAGGCCTGATGCCACGACAACTACTATTGATTTTGCTTGCCGCCGCCACTGCGCTGCAGACGAGCACAGCGGAGACCAAGCCAGAAAACCGGCCCGCAGCGCAAAACCGGTCTATCGTAATCGTCGAACTGTTCACCTCCGAGGGCTGTTCCAGTTGCCCTCCGGCCGATGAAGTTCTGGCCAAAGTGGAAGGCCCGGAGGTGATCGCGCTGGGCGAACACGTCACCTACTGGGATCGCCTGGGATGGAAAGACCGATTCTCGCAAAGCATCTTCACCGAAAGACAGGAAGCTTATCTCGAGCATTTCCGATTGAGCAGCGTTTACACGCCACAGGCGGTGGTGAACGGGCAAGCGGAAGTATTGGGCTCCGATCAAGGGCGCGTGCGCAAGGAGATCGCAAAAGCGGCGAGCCAGCCGGCAGCCTCGGTTGAGTTGAGTATGCAGAGCAATGACTCTGTGAGGTACCGCGTGAGCGGGTTGCCGCTGGGTGCCCGCAGCGCGGAGGCTTTCCTGGCCATCACAGAATCGAGCATCGAAACCGCAGTGAAGAGCGGCGAAAACGGCGGGCGCAATTTGCGGCACACCGGTGTGGTGCGCAGTTTGCGGCGGTTGGGCCGAGTGACGGAAGGATTGACAGAAACCGTTCGCGTTTCGACATCTTCGCCGTCATGGAAGCACGAAAACCTGAAGTACGTGGTCTTTGTACAGGACCCTGCGACGCGAAGAATCTGGGGAGCGGCTAGTCTGCGGCCGTGAGTTACTTTAGAAGTGTCAGATCGGGTTTCGCAGGCATCTCATAGAGATAGACTTTATGCGCATTGCGGCCGTCGGTGACATCTACCTGGGTGGGCTTCCAACCGGGAACCGGATAATCGTTGGAGATCACGCGGGCGCCAGGCTTAAGGAACTTTTCTAAGCGCGGGCGCAATTTGGCGTTGAACGAGGTGGCCAGATACAACGTCACCACGTCGGCGCCGGTAAGGTCAGTGGTAAGCAGATCGGCATTCTCTACACGAGCCTGATCAGCCAAGCCGGCGGCTTGAATGTTTTCCGACGCTTTGGCCACCAGGCGGGGCGAGATCTCGATACCGATAGCCTTGGCTTTGTACTTGCTTGCCGCGGCGATCAGAATACGACCGTCACCGCAGCCCAGATCGTAAAGCGTTTCGCCGGGCTTGAGGTTGGCCATTTCCAACATGCGATCCACCACCCGCGTGGGGGAAGAAACGTAGGGTGCCAGTTTATTGGCGTAAATGGGAGTTTTATGGCTGGGCTCTTTGGCCTTCTTCGCTTGTGAAGAGCCGGCTTGAGCGGCGTTCCCTGCTTGGGCAGCGTGCAAAGACACCGCGCACACACCAAGGAAGAGCACGTAATGCCCGAAACCTTTACTGCGCGGCCTTGATCTGACTACGTCCATAGCTTGATTTTACAATATGCGACACCATCTCGGATAGGGACACCCACATGTCGCGTGGGCGGGTGATGGTGTACTCCGTCCCCCGGAAGGTCTTGATGGCGCGGCTGATGGAATCCTTCCAGGGCACCGCCTGCGGGTTCAGCGTGTAGTTCATGTAAAACACCGGATAGTCCACCCCCGATAGGGGTTTCAAAGTCTCTTCAGGAACGGAGGCGTCCAGCATGATTTTCGGCCCGGCGAAGATCAGCGCATCGGGATGGTCGGCACTCGACATTTCCTTTTGGATCAGGTCCGTAAGGAATTCGGTGTCGCCGTGTTTATGCCCCAGCTTAGCGGCGTCCACGGTTCCCAGTTTGATGGCGTGCAGAGCATCTCCCAGTGCGGGAAAATCGATTTGCGCTTCGCTTTCCTGGCGATAGACAACACGCTGTTCCTGAATATTGAACGCCACCAGCGAAAATTTGCCAAACTCCGGTTCACGCGAAAGGCGGCGCAAAATCGAAACCAGAGCCGCAGTGTCCTGCGGCCGCATGGTAGAGGCCAAAGCGTTTTGCGGCGCGAAATTTACCAGCACTTTAATCTTCAGCGGCGTCTGGTTGGGAGTTTGAACGGAGACGCGGACGGCCGCCGGTTCCTCGCCAAACTGTTCCGGATTGGATTCGGCAATGCTACCGGCGGGCACATCCAGTATCATTTCGCGATCCTTGCCATTCAAAGCCGCGTCAATATTCCAGTAATGCGAACAAACCCTCTGTTCCCTGTCGCGAAGCATCCAATCGACGTGATAGTTGCCTTCGCCCAAATCGATGGCGCCGCCCAGTTGCGCGTCTCCTTTGGCGTCTTCATCCACTTGCGGAACAGTGTAGTGCTGCACGAAATAAGTGGGCTCAGCCAGTTGCTCGTTACCGCTGAGGTCAACGCTGTTGCCGTGGCCTATGGGGGTAACCCGGAACAGGATCGTGAGCGAATTCTCCGCTCCCGCAAGATCCTTTAAAGGGATGTTGACCGCATAGGACGTATGAAAGCGCAGGTCGAAGCCCACCACGGGTTTGTCCGGAGTCACCGAACAGGAAATCTCTTTGCGTTCTTCCTGGCTGGTAAGGACCGCCAGATCGCTGCCCACCAGGTGTACTTGTCCGCCGGGCCCGGTGAGCATGGATTGAGCGTGGATATTCTGCAGAAACGCCAAAAGGAACACGCACGTCAATAGGGTGAAGCTGGAATACGCCGTTGCCGTGACAGGCTCCGAAGCTGCGCACCGTTCTTGCATAACCAAAATAGACCTGCTCTCTACCCGACCTGCAATGAACAACACCTGAACCACAACTTAACGACAACGTGAACTACAACTGCCTTTACAACTTGGGATTTATCATACACCCGTTGTATGACAAATGGAATGCATTCAATAAATCTATGGGTACTGGGCAGTTATAGCAATCCACAAATTGGAAGTGCGCGGCGCGGGAATTTCTTCTCTTGGTCTTTTTTGCGGAACGCTGCTGTTACTTCTTGAAACGCTGTGCTACTTTTTATAGATCATGGCAAGCCGCAGTGTGAATAAAGTTATCCTCGTCGGGCATCTGGGCCGCGACGCCGAAACCGCTTATACCGCCTCTCAAGTAGCCGTCACCAAATTTTCGGTGGCCACCAACCGCCGCTGGAAAGACCAGGCCAGTGGCGAATGGAAAGATGAAACCAACTGGACTAACGTGGTGCTGTGGCGCGGAGAAAACGTCGCGCCGTATTTGCTGAAGGGCACGCAGGTTTACGTTGAAGGCCGCATCCAAACCCGCAGCTACGACGACAAGGACGGCAAGAAAGTTTGGACCACCGACGTTGTCGCCGACGAAGTGATTCTGCTGGGCGGCCGCGGCGCGGGTGGCCAAGGCGGCGGGGCGGGCGCGAGTCATGACGAGGGCGGCTTCTCGCAGGAGCCTCCGCAGGGGGGCATGCGCAGCGCCCCGCGGCCAAGGCAGGCCCCCGCGGCGCAAGCGGCCCCTCCGATGAATGAGGGGATCACGGATGATGATGTGCCGTTTTAGGGTAGAGCAGCCACCAATTTTGGCACGATTCCTTTTCTTTCTTGGCAGGGCCACGCCCATTCTTGGCAGGGCCACGCCGAAGCCGCCGCCACTGCCAACGCCCTCATGTATAATTTCCCCATGCGCTGGGCCGTCTTGCTTGTTCTCGTGATCACGGCTGCGAGCGCCCAGTGGATCCACTACCCCACCGCCGGAATCCCCCGCCTCAGCGACGGCAAGCCTAATCTGCAAGCCCCCGCGCCGCGCACCGCCGACGGAAAGCCCGACTTCTCGGGCATGTGGCAGACGGCGGACCCTTTGCCTTGCGACGGCATCAACCGCGTGTGCGGGGATTTGGCCATCAGCAGGCAGTTTTCCAATTTTGGTTTTCAGATGCCCAACGGCCTGCCGTATCAACCCTGGGCCATTGAGCGCATCCAAATCAGCAAGCCCACCGACGATCCTTACACCCGCTGCATCACCCCCGGCGGACCCTTCATGCACCTGATACCGACGATGAAAAAGATCGTGCAAACGCCGAAAATCTTCGTGATTCTGGACGAACACAACGCCACGGCGCGGCAGATTTACTTGGATGGCCGCAAGCTGCCGGCAGATCCTGACCCGTTGCCAACCTGGATGGGTTATTCGGTGGGACATTGGGAAGGTAACGCGCTCGTGGTCGAAAGCATAGGCTATCGCGACGACCAATGGCTCGACGCTCGCGGCAGTCCGCTCACCCACTCCGGCAAAGTCACCGAAAAGTTTCGCCGGCCCAACTTCGGCAATTTGGAAATTGAAGTAACGGTGAACGACCCCAAGGGCTACACGCGCCCGTGGACCGCCATGGTTCACCAGACCGCTGTCCTCGACACGGAGATGCTGGATCTTATTTGTCTCGAAAACGAAAAAGACGTTCCGCATTTGAATAACGCGAAGTAGTAAAAAAGAAGCGGTAAAAAGAAGCAGTAAAATAACCTGACTGCAACCAATCTTCCGCAACTTTGCCATCCAGGCGCCATCTATATAGTAACTACCTACTTAGGTCAACCCGGCCAATTTTGAACGCGGGAAAAGACGAACGACTTTTATGTCAACGGTTTGGGAAACCTTGCTGTGGTTCGGAACGTCGTCTAAGTCAAGGGTTTCAGAAAGGGGCATTTCTGGTGAGAACGAGTCTACGTGCTCGCACTGGCATCGGTGCTGTGCTGTGCGACATCGCGAGCAAGGGCCTCCGATAGCCGCGAGACCAAAACTATTGAGACCGCTGTCTCGTCTGTGTCATCTGTCTCGTCTGTGTTTCATCTGGCTCATCTGTCTCGTCTGTCTCCATCGGCCAAGTTGTCGTGACACGGCCGGGGACAATGCCATTCGGCCACCAAAAAGGGCGCGCTTGCCGGTCGATTTGCGTCGAAATCAGCGAAACCAATTTCGCTTGTGTTCGTTTTATCCACATAAAATTCACCAGAGAACTCCCTAAGTGGTTGACCTTAAGGCAAATAGAGGCACAGGAAAACATCGGTTTTCACTTGACCCACGTTACAGCAACTGGCATGCTAGACGCAGTTCCAAGAGGTTCGGAGGACAAGTTAGTCAGGCGGGACGTAGCGGTGCAAGAGCGTTGATCCGGTCAAGCGACTTTGTATTGTCTTGCAGTACCGGGGAGTGACGGCACATCGGGCGGACCGCAATGGCAAGCTTTCCCGATTGGCCTTCGACTGTGCGCAGGGATCCCAAAGGATGGAGACGTCCTGACGGGGAGCGGCGGTGGAAGTTCCAACACGGGAGATCTCGAAGTACGGAACTCAGCAACGGGCGACCGCGATGATCGCGCTTTGCAGGCCAACAAAAAGCCTGCCTTGCCGGGAGTGTGTCCGCCGAACGGGTTGAGTGACGCTTTGCGATTGCGTTGAAGATGTAAGCCAGGAGCAACGACCCGGCTGTGGAGGCGTGCCGCCAAGGCGCCCTTCGCCGCTGGAAAGCGAAAGGCTGCATCGAGGCGCAAGCTTCTACCGGTAGGAAGGATCAGGCGGGCACCTGCGCTGCGATCCGGCGCTCGAGTAAATCGGGCATCGGGGAGCAATGGGCCGAACCCTATCCGCTGCCGGATGCCAGGTTCCGACTGTGAAGTCGGGGAACAGGCTTGCTCTCTGAGCCCTTTGGACCTAAGCCGAATTTCCCCATTCGCTGGGGAGTTTTTCGCACCCTCTTTCGCCTAAACTGCGTAAGATGCCTCCGCCGTAAAGCAGCATCTCAACTAAGCAAGCGTATTTTCAAGCAGATTCCCGCCAAAGATTTTGGCCCTTGCTGGCAATGTACGTGCATTGTTCCCCTAGGAGGAAGGCACCGATCATGAATTTTCCCAGCAATTGCATCCACCACATTACGGTTTGCTCCGGAAGGGCTCAGGATGACATCGATTTTTTTACCCAGGCACTGGGTCAACGGCTGATCAAGCAGACGATCCTGTTTGACGGCCGCTATGCGCACTACCATCTGTATTACGCCAACGCGACCATTGATCCGGGAACGGTGATGACCAGTTTCCCCTACAGCCGCGTGCAGGGGCGCCCGGGTTCGGGTCAGGTTTATGCCACCGCCTACAGCGTGGCCAAGGGCTCTATTGGTTTCTGGAAGGATCACCTGGACCATCACAACGTGATGCACGCCGGCATTCAGGAACGCTTTGGCCAGAAGTACATCACCATGGAGCACCCCTCCGGGCTGAAGTTTGAGGTGATTGAAGATCCAGCCGAAAAACGCAAGGGCTGGAACGCCGGCGACATTGCGGCCAGCGAAGCCGCGCGCGGTTTCAACAGCACCACGTTTTCCTGCCGCGAAATCGGCGAAGAGGAATCGTTTCTGGTGGACGCCGTGGGCTTCCGCAAAACTGGTGTGGATGGCGACTACCACCGCTTCGAAATTGGACCGGGCGGACCGGGGTCAACTATTTTGTTGAAACATGAGCCGCAACGGGCGCAAGGCAGTTGGACCTTTGGCGCGGGCACGGTGCATCACGTGGCGCTGAATGTTCCCGATGACGCGGCACTAGAACAACAGAAGGCCTACTACGAAGAAATTGGCTACACCGATTGTTCGGAAATCAAGGACCGCAACTACTTCCACTCCATTTATACGCGCTCGCCCGCCGGTGTGTTGCTGGAGTGTGCCGCTACGGCGGTGGGCGCGTTCGCCAAAGACGAGGCCTTCAGCGAACTGGGCCAGCATCTGCTGCTGCCACCGTGGTTTGAACATCGGCGCGCCGAGATCGTCGGCATGCTGGAGCCCATCACGGTTCCCGAATGGCACCCCGGGGTAACAGTGGGCGTTCGCGGGACACAGTCTGGCATGGGACCTTCGCACCGCGATGCGGTCTTCCTGCGCGAAGAAGGCCAGTTGGTTACCAAGAACTAGGGTTTGGTCGAAATGGGGCGGGCCAGTTGCTTTATCTTGGCCCGCCTTTTTGTCTGTATGGGCCGGGCAAGTGTTACGCTCGAATCATGAGCTTTTCGCAGTCGTTTTTCGCTGACCGTTTTGGCCTGACCGAGCACGATCTGGAGAATTATTTGAGTGAGGCCCTGTCCGCGGGCGGCGATTACGCAGATCTGTATTTCGAGTATCTGGCCACCAGTTCCATCGGCATCGATGAAGGCATCGTCAAAAGCGCCACCGAAGGTGTGACCCTGGGCGTAGGCGTGCGTGTGATCACAGGCGAACGAACTGGCTATGCCTACTCCGATGATTTGAGTCCCGAGAAGATTCGCAAGGCGGCCAGAGTGGCCGCGCTGATTGCGAAGGGCCCGGCGACGGTGATCAAGAGCGGATTCGAAGAAACCAAGCGGCACAACCTTTATGCCATGCTGCATTCGCCGAATGAAATGACCTTGGCGGAGCGCGTGGAATTCGTGAAGCGCGCCGACCTGGCAGCAAGGGCCTACGACAAACGTGTGTTTCAAGTGCAGGCCAGCTACGCCGATAGCTTGCGGCAAGTGATGGTGGCCACCAGCGACGGCACGCTGAGCTTCGACCGCCAGCCCATGGCGCGGATGAGCGTGGTGGTGCTGGCCCGCGAGAACGCCGAAAGTTCCCCGCAGCATGGCTATGCGGGCGGTGGCGGGCGCATTACGCTGGATTTTTTCCTCAACGAAAAAACGCCGGAACACTTCGCCATAGAAGCCGCGCGGCAAGCGATTGTGCAGTTGGGTGCAATCGACGCCCCCGCCGGCGAAACCACGGTGGTGCTGGGCCCCGGATGGCCGGGGATTTTGCTGCATGAAGCGGTGGGCCATGGGCTGGAGGCGGATTTCAATCGCAAAGGCACCTCTGCGTTCAGCGGGAAGATCGGGCAGCAGGTGGCCAGTCCGCTGTGCACGGTGATCGACGATGGAACCATTCACAACCGCCGCGGATCACTGAACGTGGATGATGAGGGCGTGGCCACGCAGAAAAATGTTCTGATCGAAAATGGCATTCTGCGCGGATATCTGCAAGACAAGTTGTCCAGCCGTCTGATGAAAGCCGCGCCGTCCGGCAATGGGCGGCGGGAAAGCTACCAACACATTCCCATGCCGCGCATGACCAACACGTATATGCTGGCCGGCACCAGCGATCCGGAAGAAATCGTCAAATCGGTCAAAAAAGGGCTGTATTGCACCACTTTTGGCGGCGGACAGGTAGACATCACCAGCGGCAATTTCGTTTTCTCGGCAACGGAGAGTTATTTGATTGAAGACGGCAAACTCACACGCCCCGTACGCGGTGCGTCGTTAATTGGCAATGGCCCGGAGGCGCTGAAATACGTGAGCATGGTGGGCCGCGATTTGCAGTTGGACGAAGGCATGGGTGTGTGCGGCAAAGAAGGCCAAAGCGTACCGGTGGGCGTGGGCATTCCCACCGTGAAGATTGACAAAATGACGGTGGGCGGGACGGCGGCATAAGACATTTATGGCTCTGAATGATTTAGAACAAATTGCCGCCGACATGGTGCAGCGCGCCTGCGCGCTGGGCGCGAGTGACGCCGAATGCACGCTTTCCGAGGGCGAAGAATTTTCCGCCGCCGTGCGCATGCGCGAAGTGGAGAGCCTGAAAGAAGCCGGATCGCGTGGTGCGGGAATTCGTGTGCTGGTGGGCGAAAAGGGCGCGCAGAAGACGGGCTCGTCCTATACCTCCGATCTTTCTAAAGAAGGTTTGGAAAAGATGGTGCGCGCCGCGCTAGAGCTGGCGAAAATCACCACGGTGGATCCGTTCGCGGGACTGCCCGAAGCATCCGAACTGGGCAAGCTTGCCATAGACCTGCAACTGTATGACGCCTCGGTTGCTCAGATGGACGCACAATGGAAAATCGATCAAGCCAAGCGCGCGGAAGAAGTGGCGCTGAGTTTCGACCCGCGCATTACGAATTCGGAAGGGGCATCTTTTGATTCGCACGTAGGCCGCCGGGTGTTTGCCAATTCCCGCGGATTTGTGGGCAGCTACCAGTCCTCCAGCTGCGGCTTAAGCGTGGTGCCCATCGCCATGGAAGGCGAAAAGATGGAGCGCGATTATTGGCACACCTCGGCGCGCTCCGCCGCCAAACTGGAGAGCGCCGATGAAGTGGGAAGGATTGCCGCACAGCGGGCCATCCGCCGTCTAAACGCCCGCAAAGTTCCCACGCAGAAAGTGCCCGTGGTCTTTGAGCCGCGCACCGCGCGTGCGCTGCTGGGCGATATCTTCGACGCAGTCAACGGATCCTCGATCTATCGCCACGCTTCGTATTTAGCCGGAAAACTGGGCGAAACGATTGCTTCGGAACATCTCACCGTTATCGACGACGCCACCATTCCGGGGCTCTTCGGCAGCTGCCCGTTTGACGATGAAGGGCTGACGTCCCGCCGCACCGTGGTGATTGAGCGCGGTGTGCTGAAAAGCTATCTACTGAACACTTACACGGCGCGCAAATTGGGCCTGCGGAGCACAGGAAATGCTTCACGTGGCATCACCGGTAATGCGGGCGTGGGCCCGGGCAATTTCTTTATCGAAGCCGGCAAACAAACGCCAGCAGAAATTATCAAAGGAATTTCCAGCGGCTTGTATGTCACCGAGTTGATCGGTGGTGGCGGCAACACCGTCACCGGCGATTATTCTTCCGGAGCGGCGGGCCTGTGGATTGAGAACGGTGAGCTGGCGTATCCTGTTTCCGAGATCACCATTGCGGGGAATATGAAACAGATGCTGCGTGAAATCGAACACGTAGGCAGCGATTTGGAATTTCGCGGATCGGTGGCCTCACCCACATTGATGATCCGGGAGATGACCATTAGTGGGCAATAAATCAACAACCACGCCCCCGATCGTTTACGTTTTAGCCGCAATCGTGGTGTTGGGTGCGGCGGGCTGGGGATATCTACAGTATTTAGGCAAACATCCAGCCGGCGAAATCACGCTCACGCCGGAGGCCAAGGCCTACGTCGGCAACCTGCAATTGAGCGGCGTGGAACTGAAAGCCAACGAAACCTACCTGGGCCAAACCGTGGTTGAAATCGCCGGCAAGATCGGCAATGGCGGCAGCCGTCCACTTGAGGCGGTGGAGGTGTATTGTCTGTTTAGCGATCGCTACGGGCAATTGGTTTTACGCCGGCGCTTGGCCATCGTCAGTCAAAAAATGGGTGGACTAAAGCCCGGGGAGACCAAGAGCTTTCGCCTGCCCTTTGACGATTTGCCGGAGAGCTGGAATCAGACCATGCCGAAGCTGGCCATTGCGGCCGTCAAATTTTCCTGAATCGACCTATGGCCTGCGTTCTGCTTGTAGACGACGAACCGGGGTCCTTGGATTTGCGCAAGCTGATTCTGCAGCGCCACGGGCACACCGTGCATTGCGCGGGTGACGTCGCAAACGCCCGGCGGATTTTCGATGAAACACAACCGGACTCCATTGTTTTGGACTTGCGCCTGCCTGAAGCTAGCGACGGGCTGATGCTGATCCGGTATTTCCGTGAACGCGCCCCGCAAGTTCGCATGCTGGTGCTCTCGGGATGGCCCCTCGATCTGGAGGGTCAACCCGAAGCCGCCATGGTGAACGCCGTACTGGCCAAGCCTGTATCATCGGCGAAGCTCGTCGAACTTTTACAACCTACGCAGGATCTCAGCGAATGATGCGGTGCGCAACTGCTGCTGCGTGATGCCGGTCAGCGCCGGGATTTCCGCTTCCGGGATCGCACCGCAACTCATCGCCCGTAAAAAGTAGTTCAGCAGGCCCTGGCCAGTGGCCGCGTCGTCGAAAACTTCGCCGATTCGGGTGGCTTGCGCCGCTTGCTGAATGAAATTGCGGAGCCGTTGCGATGCCGGGCCAATGCCTTCCAAAAAGAACGCATAGACGGCGGCGTAGCGCATGGGAATCTGCGCGGGATGCAAATCCCAACCCTGGTAGATTCCGCGATGCAGCGCATACCGAACGTTTTCGTAATGCGCTCGCCACGCCCGGTGGACCACATTGGCGTTTTCCGCTAACTGCGGTTCCGTTAGAGCGGCGCTTCGATGCGGGGCGATGGGCATCTGCGTCGTCGGTCCATCGGACAAAGCCAGGCCCGTGCCGGCCAACGCCACCTGCATCATGGAACGCGCGAAATCGCACGCAGGGTGTTGCAGACTCTGTTGTGCCGCGGTAATGCCCAATTGCGAAGTGTAGTCGTAGGGCCCGAAGTGAACGCCCACGCAACGGCCGTTGGTACAGGCAATCAATTCGGGGATCCGAAAAAGGATCTGTGGCGTCTCCATCATCAGCTCCATGTGAATACCAGGGAAGGGTTCCAGCGCCTGGGTGAGCGCCGCCACTTGCTCTGGCACCGTGATTTTCGGCAGTGTTACGGCGAAATTTGGCGGGAGCTTTCCGCCGGTGTCTGCAAGCAGTGCCGTCAAGAAGCGCCGTAAGGTGCGCAGTGCGCGGTGCTTTGATTCTTCCGCCAGCGCCTTGATGCGAATGCCGCAGTAGGGTGGCAGTTGCCCCGCCGCCAGCGCTTGCGCCATTTGCAGCGCCGCCGCATCGCAGTGTGCGTCTTCCTCCGCTTCCGGACGAATGCCGTAGCCGTCTTCGAAATCCACGCGATAATCCTCAATGGCTTCGCGTTCCAGCTTTTCGCTGATGCGGCCATGCACCGCTGTGGCCAGATCTTCACTAATCCCCGTCACCCGGCTAAGCGCGGCCCCGTCCGGACAATATTGCATCCAGGACTTGCGGGCGATGCCAGCCAGCTTCGGACATGTGTCTGCCTTAAAAAGATTGGCACCGCCATACACCACGTGCACCGGTTGTCGTTTGCCGGATTCGCCGGGGTGGGTTTTCTGGAATTGCTGATTCGCTGCCGTCAGTTGTTCCGGAAGAAAAAGGTCCATGATGTATTCTTTTTACACACTATGTTTCTTTGAACAGTTGATATAAGGGCACGCCCAAGGCATTGGCCACCCGCAGAACCGTGCCGAGGCTGGGGTTGCGCCGCCCGCCTTCCATGTCTGCGATATAAGTCCGCGGCACCTGGCTGCGTTCGGCCAGTTCCCGCTGGGTCCAGCCCTTCTTGCCGCGCAAGTAACTCAGGCGCGCCGCCAGGCAAGTACGGATTTCGATTTCAGAGACCGCTTTCACGTTTAAGAGCCCTTGGATTTAGCCGCAAATACGGTATCTTATAAGAGACATCGCGAGGGTTTGGAAATACGTGCTTAGCTTGGTCGGCTGGCGATTGCCGGGAAATAGCATGCGTATCACCGTCCATTCAGGGCTTGCCCGCCAGCGGCGGGAATGGTTCCTTTCTGTGGTTGGCATCACTACGGCCCACCCGGTGGGTTTTAAGGGACCGGATAACTGTTTTTAGGAACCTCCATCTTATCAATCAAGAGAAGCGCAGCGGAAGGGCAATACGAGAACCAAAACGCGGCAGTACTGATGAAGCATTTTTGTCCGATGAGGAGAGAGGAAGCTACGGGAACCACTAAACACACGGCGGCTCCACGGACTCGGCATCGGAACCATCCGGCAAGCGCAGGAGTATTTCATGCAATCTTCGTTTTTGTTTAAGACGGCGGTGTTGACGCAGGCAGGTGGCGCCACCGGACCATTGTTTCGACTGAATCGGGCCATGGCGGACCTGGGCGGAGATGAACAATCACGGTTTCGCCTGCTGGTGTTTGGCAAAGCTTCGGATGCAACCACTGCGGATGCCAACGGTGAAGGAGAAATTCCCCTCTTCACTCTGGAATTAAGCGAAGCCGAAGCCTTTACTTTTTCGGAATGGCTGGATGCGGCCATAACCTCACGCCCCCCGGAATAGACTCGGAATGAATTCCATTTTTTAGCGTAAGGACGGTGTATGGACTTCTCGCAAACCATCAAGGCGCTTTATGAAGAACGCGATCTACTGAACCAGGCCATCGCTACGTTGGAGCGAGTTCACGCCGGAGCGCATCTTCGCCGCCGCGGCCGTCCTCCTAAATGGCTGACAAAGATACGGACCGCAGTCGACGAGAACACACCGGCCCAAGCAAGCCCCAAGCGAGAAACTTCCAGTAAAATCGCGCCGCGAAAATCCTCCCCAAAAAAGCCGCTGTTATCCCGCTGAAATAGGGCTGCGGACGTCCACCCAAATTTCATCACCCTCAATGCGAACCGGGTATTTGGCCTGTTTTACCGCGTCATCGTAAGCACAGACACCAGTCTTGTAGTCAAAACGCCACCCATGCCACGGGCACACCAGCAACTCGTGCCGAATCGCTCCCTGGCTCAGCGGGCCGCCCGTGCAAGGGCATTCCCCATCCAAACAATGCACCTCTCCGCAAGGTTCGGTGGCATGACAGATGGCGTAATAATGGCCGTCGATCTCCGCTTCCATTACCTCACCGGGAGACAGCGCGGAAAGCGATCCCACTTTCACAAAAGACATTCTAAAAATTTGAATAGCGAAAATGATAATGGCCGGGAATCCCGTCTACGCCCGTAGAACTGGACCCCGGCCGTTTTGGCACTTACTTCTTACTTGGGCTGCGCGGTCTTGTTTTCCACGTTTTGCGCCGTCTTGGGGCTGGCCGTTTTATTCAGCAGGGATTGAATCAACGCCACCGTTTCCGGCCGGGGATCGCGTAGCGCCCCGCCAAAGCCACCCTTACCGTTGGCAACATCCAGCGGTGTGAAGTCCTGCTTATTCTTAACGTCCAGCTTCGCGCCTTTTTCCACCAGATAGGTGACGATGGAATTGGCCCCACGCAACGCCGCTCCATGCATCGCTGTTTCACCACGATCGGTAGCCGCGTTCACATCCAGACCCTGTTCCACGCAAATCTTCACGGCTTCCAGCGCGCTGGCTTCCGTGCTGCGCACTTTATCCGCCCAGCTTACGCCGGCCGCCGCCAGCAGCGCCGTCAGTCCATCCTTGTTTGCCAGTTTGGCATCCGCGCCTTTGGACAGCAGCAGCCGCATGGT
This sequence comes from Terriglobia bacterium, assembly GCA_025350105.1. GTDB lineage: Bacteria > Acidobacteriota > Terriglobia > Bryobacterales > Bryobacteraceae > Palsa-187. The sequence continues at coordinate 48,365 of JANXYJ010000147.1, forward strand.
TTCCACGTCGCCGCCGCGGGCCGCCCGCATGAACGCCGTCGCACCGGCAGCCATGGTCTTGTCGCCTTGGTCCTGCGCGAATTTGTGCAGTTCCACGGTGCCAGTAAGCTGGGCGTTCACTTTCGCGCCCTTGTTCACGACGGACTGAACCAGGTCCCATGCCGTCCGTTTGTCGTTCTCTTTCAGCGACGGCCGGGGAGAGTATTCTTCATTCTTGATTTCCACGGCGGTAAACAATGCCGTTCGGCCGTCTTTGTTGGCGATGTTCAAATCGGCGCCTTTATCAACCAACGTCTGCGCCAAATCGAAATGTTTATTCAACAGCGAAAGCACCAGCGGGGTGTTCCCGTCAACATCTTTTTGATTGATATCCGAACCGCCCTCGAGCAACGCCTGGGCGGCTTCCACCTGTCCTTGGCGTGCGGCGAAGGAAAGCGCCGATAAACCTCCCCGCGAAACGGGAGCCACCGGGCTGCCGGCGGGCAGTTTCGGCAAGGTCGTATCCCGGCTGTCGGAAAGCATCTTCGGATCCGCGCCTTTGGCCAACAGCAATTTGACGATGTCCGCATGGCCTTCCGATGCAGCCCACATCAAAGCGGTTTGGCCCTTGTAGGATTCCTTTGCGTTCGGCTTGGCTCCGGCGGCCACCAGCGCTTTCACGGCTTCGCTATTGCCCACGCGCGCCGCCGTCATCAAAACCGTTTCGCCCTCTTCGGTGGTTAGCGTGTTGGCGTCGGCGCCAGCTTTCAGCAAGCGCTCCACCACTGCGCCGCCAGTGCTGCCCGCCGCCTCGCCAATCGGAGTAACCCCGTACCGGTTGGCCGCTTTCGGATCGGCGCCCGCCGATAACAAGGCATTCACCATGTTCAAATCGTTCCAGTGCGCGGCCCAATGCAGCGCCGTCGTGCCATCGGTTTCCATGGCCTTGGCATCGGCCTTTTGGGCCAACTGCGCCGTTACCCCAGCGGAGTTTTTGTTCTTGGCCGCATCAATCAAGCCGTTGCTGCCAGCCAAGGCAGCAATCGAAACAGCGAAGGTGAGAAAAATTAAGCGTTTCATGATTCTAGAATCCTTTTCTGGAACTACAGCGACAACAGCCCCGTCGCGTCGCCCACCTTGCCCGCATGCACACCCGCCACTTCCAGCATGGTAGACAGCAGATTCGCCATCGGGGTTTCGTCCTGCAACTTGATGTGCTGTCCGCCCTTCACCTGGCCACAACCGCCGCCGCCCACAAACACTGGTAGGGGCGAGTGGTTGTGCACATTGCTGTTGCTCATGCAGCTGCCGTACAGGATCAACGAATGATCCAGCAAAGTGCCGTCGCCGTCCTGAATGGTCTTCAGTTTTTCCATCAACCGCGCCACCAGGCTGACGTGATAGGTGTTGATGCGCGTCAGCTTTTCCAGCTTATCGGGATCGTTCTGATGATGGCTGGTCGGGTGGAACGCTTCCGCGATGCCAATGTTGTTGAAGGTCCGGTAGCTCACCTCGCGCGCCATCATAAAGGTGGACACGCGCGTGATGTCGGCCTGGAAGGCCAGCGCCATCAGGTCCAGCATCAGCTTCGAGTGTTCTTCGTGATCGTCCGGAATCCCAATGGGAGCCGTCGGCACCGCCACGCTCTTATTGTTATTCTGCTTTTCGGCGATCTGAATGCGACGCTCAATTTCGCGAATGTTGTCCAGATATTCGGAAACCTTGTTGCGATCGTTCGCGCCCAAACCATTCGAAAGCGCCTTCACCTGACCGGTCACCGCGTCCAGAATGCTGCGTTCGCGTTGAATGCGCACCAGCCGTTCTTCGGCGGAGGCGCCGTCGCCAAACAAGCGGTCAAACACGCCGCGCGGGTTGATTTCCATCGGCATCGGGCTGGTGGGTGTGCGCCAGGAAATCGTGTTCATATAGGTGCAGCTGAAACCCACGTCGCAAGCGCCCAGCAAGCCGCTGGTATCTTCCGTCGCCAGTTCTAGTGAGGGGAGCGGGGTATCCTGGCCAATTTTCTGCGCGGCCATTTGATCGATGGTCACCCCGGCGCGCACATCTTCGCCTTCGGTGCGGCGCGGACGGGTCCCGTTCAGCCATACTGCGGGGGAGCGCCCATGGTCGCCCCCGCCATCACCCGGAATTCCGGCGGCCTGTTTGTGGGCCAGGTTGCTGATGACGGTGACTTGGTCCTGAACATTCTTTAGCGGCATCAGCGTCCGCGAGAGCTTGAAATTACTGCCCTCCTTCACGGGAGTCCAGTTGGTCATCACCCCGCCATGGGGGATGTAGCAAAAACCCAAACGCACCTGCGGCTTGGCTGCAGTCTGCGCCAGCGGCGTTTGCGCGGGGACCATCGAATCCAGCAACGGCAACGCCATGGTGACCCCGGCTGCCCGCATGAATGTGCGGCGGTTAAGATGTTTCTTGGTGATGAACATTTTCTAGCTCCTTTAATTTGTAATCCCGATTTCTTACCTTGCAGATCCTGAACAGCCGGCCCCTACAGCTGGCGTAAGCGCCGCAATCCCCGCACGAAAACTTGCCATCTCGCTCCGACGAAACCACTTATATGCTACCTGAAAATTCAGCGCGCGGCGACCGTCACCGCGTTTGCTGTTCCTGCGGCCACCGAACCCTCCGTGGCCTTCTTTACCTTCATCTGAAAAGGCGCGCTCTTGATCACGCCCATCAGTATCGACGAAAACTTGTAATTACTTTGCCGTGCATCGCGCAGGATCGCCCGCACCGTGGACATGTCAGAGTACTCCACACCGCGGCCCAGAGCATAGGTCATCAGCTTTTCGGTAAACACCCCGGCGAAAACTTCCGGACGCGCCGCCAGCGCGTTGCGCAGATCGGCGGGCTTGCTCACTTTCGTCCCTTCAAACAAGGTCCCGGAAGGATCGATCTTCGCGCCTTCGTCCATATCCCGCCATTGCCCCACAGCGTCAAAATTTTCCAGCGAAAAACCCAGCGGGTCCATCACTTTATGGCACGCCGCGCAATACGGATTGGCCCGGTGCGCTTCCATCCTCTCCCGCAAGGACGACGGTTTGCCCGACTCCGCGCTGGTCTTCAGCGCCGGAACGTTCGGCGGAGGCGCCGGCGGCGGTGTGCCCAACAAATTCGACAAAATCCATTTGCCGCGCTGCACCGGTGAGGTGCGGGTAGGAACCGAGGTCACGGCCAGAATGCTGGCCTGCCCCAGAATCCCCCGGCGATTTTCGTCGGTCACCGGAACCCGGCGGAAATCTTCCCCGTAAATGCCCTTCATGCCGTAATGCCGCGCCAGGCGTTCGTTGACAAACGTATAATCACCGTTCATCAGATCCATGATGCTGCGGTCTTCGGTCAAAATACTTTCAAAGAAAAGTTCGGTTTCCCGGCGCATGGCCTGCCGCAGGTTATCGTCGAAATCCGGAAACGTTTCAAAGTCCGGACTCATGCCCTTCAGGTTGCGCAGATACAGCCATTGCCCGGCGAAATTTTCCGTCAGCGCCCGGCCCTTGGGATCGGCCACCAGGCGCTTCACCTGCTGCTCCAGCACCGCGGGGTCTTTCAACTTGCCTTGCGTGGCCAACGTGATCAGTTGCTCGTCCGGAATGGTGCTCCACAGGAAGAAGGAAAGCCGCGACGCCAGTTCCAGGTCATTCACTTTGTAGGGCACGTCCACCGCTACATTCGGCGGATCTGGCTCAAAGCGGAACAGGAATTCGGGGCTCGCCAGAATCAACTGGATCCCGGCTTCAATTCCGGCGTCAAAACTCTTGCCTTCGTTCCTGCCTTTTTGGAAGAAGGTCAGCAACTGCTCGGTGTCTTTTTCGGTAACTGGCCGGCGATACGACTTGCGGGCCAACGCGCTCAAGATCTTTTTGGCGCAGGTCACTTCGTCGAGTCCAGGGGCAGGCCGGCAAATGAAAATCTTCTTACGGCTGGGCGTTTCGCTGATGCCCGTCGGATTCAGTGGCCCATTCACGCTCACGCGATCAATCGACAGCTGGCCCTGATAACCCACCGGGTCCACGTTGGAACGCAGAAACGGCTGAAGAATATCATCTTCCTGGGCTGCGGATTTCTTCAGGAACGTGATCACCACTTCGTGCGGCCCGGCCTTCACCGGAATACGCAACGTCAGGCGCTGGTCCAGATTTGAGGCCGACAAACCCGAATTCTCTTCGCTTTCTTTCTCATCTGCCTGCCCGCCAATGCGCACCAGGCCGACCCGTTTTCCATCGATGGCGTATTCCACTTCGTTACGATACTTCAGGCCGCGGAAAATGTCCGTGGTTGCCCGCCACATCCGCACCCGGAAAATATATTCGCCGTCCAACTGAAAATTGTGGGTGAACTTGATCCCGCCGCGCGTTCCTAGCGGCAGGCCTTCCACATGATCGTCCTGCGAAAGATCCGGGCGCACCCGGTAAGTCGTTGTATCGGCAACAATATTTTGATTGCCCACCGCCAGCCGCGAAATATTCCACGACGCCGACATGTACCGTTCAATCAGCGCGGGCGAGGTTTTCAGCACATCGGCGATATTGTCAAAACCGTAGCTTTCGTCATCATTGGGCAGCAGCGCGGCGCCATCAATATCCAAACCCAAAATCTCTTTGATCGCGTTGGCGTATTCGGTGCGGTTTAGGCGGTGCAGAGTCGCCCGTCCCGGATTCGGCTTGCTGGCAAGCGTTCGATCCAGCGTCGTTTCCAGGTACGTGGTAAATCCGTCCATGGCCGACTGATCCGGCCGCGGCATCCCCAGCGGCGGCATCGAGCCCGTGTGAATCTTGCGAATCACCTTTTCCCAGACATCGGCATTAGCCGTGATCTTGGAGGTGTCCAGCGTTTCCAAACTCAAACCCGCCGTTTTCAGCTTTTCGCTGTGGCAAGTCACGCAGTACTTTTTGACGATCACGCCCGCAGCGGCCGGATCAGCCACGGGCGCTGTCTGCGGCGCGGCCAAAACCGAACCTGAAAGTGCACCCCAAAGCGTACCCAAAATCCCTACGTATGTGATTCTATTCAAAACAGCTACACCCATGTGCCCGACAATCCTTCCACCGCTCAATAAAACCTTCCCAAACTACCCGCACGGCTTCGATCTTTATGTATACCGGAACAACCAGCTAAATACAAGCGCCAATAGGTACAGTCCCCAGCAAACTGCCGTCTAAGTCGAATTGGTTTAGCGGTGAACCAAACTGTAGGACCTACCGCCGCCCCGCCAATTCCTGCGCCGTTTCGGCGGGCACTGCCTGCGCGTGCGATTTCGTCGCCGATTGGGAACCAAAGGCTCCCCGGAAACTCTCCATATACGTGTACACCACCGGCGTGATGTACAGCGTCAGCAATTGCGAAACCAGCAGGCCCCCTACCACCGCCAGCCCCAGCGGCCGCCGCGCTTCCCCACCCGCGCCAATGCCCAGCGCGATCGGCAAAGTGCCCATCAGCGCCGCCACGCTGGTCATCATAATCGGCCGGAACCGCACCAGACAGGCTTCATAGATGGCGTCCGCAGGTTTGGCCCCGGTGGTGTGCTGATGTTCAATCGCAAAATCGATCATCATGATGGCGTTCTTCTTCACAATGCCAATCAGCATGATCACGCCCACGAAAGAGTAAATGTTCAGTTCGTCTTTAAACAGCACCAGGGTCAGCAACGCGCCCAGCGCGGCTGAAGGCAAGCCGGAAAGAATCGTGATGGGGTGAATGAAGCTCTCGTACAAAATCCCCAGCACCATATAGATCACCAGTACCGCGAACGCCAGCAGCAGCCCCATGCCATTCAATGACGATTGGAACGCCGCGGCGGTCCCCTGGAAAATCGTCGTGATCGACGCCGGCAGCGTCTGCCGCGCCATCTCCTGCACCCGGTCCACCGCATCACCCAGCGCCACCCCGGGGGCCAGATTGAAAGATAGCGTAGACGATGGCAACTGCCCGAAGTGCGAAATAATCAACGGGCCCACTCCCGCCCGGAAATTCGCCACCGCGTTCAACGGCACCAGTTTCCCAGTCGTGGCCGAGCGCACATACAACATCCCCATCGCCGTCGGATCTTTTTGATATTCCGGCTTCAATTCCACAATCACGTAATAGTTGTCCGACGGCGTATAGATGGTGGAAATCTGCGGCTGCCCATAGGCATCGTTCAGCGCGTTCTCAATCTGATCCTCCGTCACCCCCAATGCCGAGGCGTGGTCGCGATCGATATCCACCGCCAGAATCGGGCTGCGCACCTGCAAATCCGAGTTCACGTCCACAATGCCTGGAATGGTCCGCATCCGCTGCTCGAACTGCGCAACCGCCGGATACAGCACCGCCGTATCATCCGCCTGCAGCGTCACCTGATATAAACTGCGGCTTTGCTGCCCGCCAATGCGCACCAGCGGAGGATTGGTGAAAAACGTCCGCACGCCCGGCAGCGCGTTCAACTTGGGACGCAATTCATCAATCACCTGCTCCGGCGTCAACGTCCGTTCGCTGCGCCTTTTCAACAGCACGAAGACCCGGCCCAGGTTCATCGATGCGCTGAAGTTGCCGCCCACAAACGACGACAACTCCTCCACGTTCGGATCCGCCGCGACGATTTTGGCCACCGCCTGCTGCTGTTCCTTCATGGCTTCGAACGAGATGTCCTGCCGCGCCTCGGTCTGCCCTTGCAGTTGGCGTGTATCGGTGGGAGGAATGAAGCCACGCGGAACAACGCTCACCAGATACACCGTGCCCACCAGCGTGCCCACGGCAACAACCAGCATCACCGGCCGCTGCCGCATCACCCCGCGCAGAGTCCATGCATAAAGTGACCGCACCGCCTCGAACATCTTTTCAGTAGCATTGAACAGCGCCCCATGTTTTTCGGTGGGCGGACGCAAATAGCGGCTGCACAGCATCGGCGTGAGACTCACCGACACCAGGCCCGAAATCAGAATCGCCACAATGATGGTCACCGCAAATTCGTGGAACAGGCGGCCAATAATGCCGCTCATGAACATCACCGGAAGGAACACCGCCGCCAGTGACAGCGTCATCGAAACCACCGTAAAACCGATTTCGCGCGCTCCCTCGTACGCCGCCGTCACGCGGTCCTTGCCCATTTCCATGTGCCGGACGATATTCTCCAGCACCACAATCGCATCGTCCACCACAAAACCCACCGATAGCGTCAACGCCATCATCGACAGGTTGTCCATCGTGTAGCCCAACGCATACATGGCCGCAAACGTCCCAATCACCGAAATGGGCAGCGCCAGGCCGGGAATGACGGTGGCGGAAACGTTGCGCAGGAAAATGAAGATCACCAGAATCACCAGCCCGATGGTCAACAGCAGCGTCAGCTTGATGTCGTTCATCTGATCCAGAATCGGCTCCGTGCGGTCGGTGGTAATTCGCAGCTTGATCGACGGAGGCAACTGCGTGCTCAGCGTGCCCAGCAGCGCCTTCACCCGGTTGGCCACTTCCACCGTGTTGGTGCCTGGTTGGCGCAAAACCGAAACTCCAATATTGCGAACGCCTTCGGTCTCGCCGCCCAGCCAGCCCCAACTGGCGGTTTTGTCATTCTGAAACCCGTCGATCACGCGCCCCAGGTCCTTCAAGCGCACCGCCGCGCCCCCGCGGTAAGCCACAATCATGTCGCGATAGGCCTCTGCGTTCAGCAATTGGCCGTTCGCCTGCACAGTGAACATTTGGCTGCTGCCCCACAACGCCCCCGTGGGTTTGTTCACGTTGTGCTTGGCCAGCGCCTGTTCCACTTCGTCGATCCCTATCGCGCGCGAGTGCAGCAAGTTCGGATCCAGCTGCGCATGCACCGCCCACTTCTGCGCCCCAATCACATTCACCTGCGCCACGCCGCTTAACATGGACATGCGCTGCGCCATGATGGTTTCCACATATTGATCCAGCGTGATCAACGGTAGCGTCGTGGACGACGCGGTGATAAACATGATGGGCTGGTCCGCCGGATTCACCTTGGTCACCACCGGAGGCGCCGGCATCCCCGGCGGCAACTTCCGCGCCGCCGCCGCAATGGCGTTCTGCACGTCCTGCGCCGCCGCGTCAATGTCGCGGTCCAACGTGAACTGAATGGTGATGCTGGACGACCCGATACTGGACGTCGACGTCATCGTGTCGATGCCCGGCACTGTGGCAAACTGGCGCTCCAGCGGCGTCGCCACCGAGGACGCCATGGTATCCGGATTCGCTCCCGGCAGCGCCGCGCTTACCTGCAGCGTAGGGAAATCGATATTCGGCAAGTCGCTTACCGGCAAATTACGATAGCCGGCAATCCCGAACAGGATGATGCCGATCATCACCAGCGCGGTCATTACCGGACGGCGGATGAAAAGGCCGGTTACATTCATGATTCTCCTGCAATTTATAGCATAGCGTGCAGGTCCCGGAACACTGCGAAATGGCTCATCGCGGATCATGCTACGCCAGGGCCCGGCGCAACTCGGATGGCCTTCCCGCCGGCCGTTTCAACGTATACAATGGTCGGGTTCGCAAAACTTGGTTGGTAAAGAAATCAGGTAAAGTGGGGTCGCACATGATCAGAATTCTTTTTGCCGGTTTGTTGGTTTCGGGCCTGTCCGCCGTCGCCGCCGACAATGCCGCTGAAGATAAAGCCACCTTCCACAAAGACGTGGAGCCCATCCTCCAGCGCAATTGCCAGACCTGCCACCGGCCGGGTCAGATTGCGCCCATGCCGTTCCTCACCTATCAAGGCACACGCCCCTGGGCCAAGGCCATGAAAGCCGCCGTGCTTTCCCGCAAAATGCCGCCCTGGTTCGCCGATCCCAAGTACGGGAAATTTTCCAACGACCATTCGCTGAAACAAACCGAGATCGACACCATTGCCCAGTGGGCCGACGCCGGAGCCCCCGAAGGCGATGCCAAGGACGCGCCGGTGGCCGTGAAATGGCCCGACGGTTGGAGCATTCAGCCCGACGTGATTCTGGATGGCCCGGTCACCGACGTTCCGGCTCAACCTAAAAAGAGCGTGATCGAGTGGATTTCCGTCACCATCCCCACCGGATTCACCGAAGACACCTGGGTAACATCGGTGCAGATTAAACCCCAGCACCCGGAGGTCGCCCATCACATCTGCTCCGGCTTCAATCCGCACACCGAAGGCGTGAAATACTTCCAACCCATTTGGACCGACAAGATCCGCGACGAAGAAGGTTCGGCGGTGGTGGACAACGGGCCGACGTTTGGGCCAGCATCTACGTCCCGCGCCACCAGCATGGCGGAGGATTGCTACCTGCCCGGCATGGTGGCGGCGGATTATCGCGGCTTTAAGGCCGCCAAACTGGTCCCCGCTGGCAGTGACTTGACTTTGAACCTGCACTACACCCCGAATGGAACCGCCGTCTCCGATCACGTTCGCATCGGCCTGACCATCGCCAAAGCACCTCCCGCGCGCCGCTATGTTTCGCTCAGTTCCACTGCCACCTTCGATCCCAAGGTTTTCGCCATTCCGCCCAATGATCCTAACTGGCAAAGTCCTCCGGCGGAAGCCTTATTCCTGCGCGACGCCGAACTGGTGTTCATGATGCCGCACATGCATGTTCGCGGCAAAGATATGACCTATACGCTGGAATATCCCGACGGACGAAAGGAAGTGGTGCTCAACGTTCCCAGGTACGATTTCAATTGGCAACTGGGCTACGAAACATCCGTGAAGGTTCCGAAGGGAACCAAATTACATGTGGACGCGCACTTCGACAATTCCACCAACAACAAATTCAACCCCAACCCGAACAAAACCGTCTACTACGGCGAAATGACCTGGGAGGAAATGATGTTCCCGTTCTTCGGTGTGGTTGTCGATCAGGACGCAGATCCGGCGAAAATCATCACCACTCGTATCCGCGCACCTGGCGGCGCGTAGCCGCAGTCTCTTCGTAAGCGTCTCTTACTAAGCGTCTCTTACTAAACATCTCTTACTAACGCGAACCCACCAACACGTCCCCCATCGGTGCGCCGGCCTCCGGCTTACTGGCCAGATAATTTTCGCCCAGCAAAGCCGCCACCGTCGCAGCCAGTTGGCTTTGCTTCACCAAAGGCGTCTGCTTGCGTTCCCCCTGCGCCGCCGTGTCCGGACCCAGAAACGCCATCCAAATGTATTTCGAATCGGGTGTCCCGCGCCCGTGCGCGCGCCAGCTTTCGCCGTCACCACGTCCATGATCGGTTGTAAATACAAGCGTTGTGGTCCCCCGATATTCTGGGTCGGACGCCACTGTCTCCCATAAAACCCGTAAGTATTCGTCCGCCCGATGCGCCGACCGCAAGTACTCCCCGTACTTGCCATCATGCGCCCACTCATCGGCTTCGCCCAACGAAAGATACAGCAACCTCGGCTTCCGTTGTTTCAAATATTCCAGCGCCGTGTGAAACGTGATGGAGTCAAACGGTTCTTCCCGCCAATCACGTGGCGCCTCGGCTTTAAGCCGGTTCAATAACTCTATCTGCGGATTTCCCGGCAACCCCCTAAAAGGCTCAAAGCCATAATTTAGCGGAAACTTGGCTCGCCCGCTGTTTAATATGTGGCCAAAATGATCCCAGGCCGCAAACGCCGCCACCTTCCCGTGAAACGCCGGCTTTTGCTCCAACCATTCCAGCACGCTGACGTTCGGGTTGTTTTCGAAATCATTGCTGTCGATCCGTGGATCCGCCACTCCCGTTAGCGTTTCGTTGTAACCGGGATACGACAGATTGAACCCGTTGGTGACCACCACCTCCGACCCCAATCCCCGGTTGCCGTAAACCTGGCCCTGCCTGGCAATTACGGACCAAAAAAATGGCAGGAGTGCGGAACGCGCGGTCTCGGGTGATTCGCGCTGAAACAACGCCTTAATCCCACTGATAGAGGAGACGTGATTCTCCGCCGTCATCAACGCCGGGTCCGCGCCCGCAAAAACTTCCTGCGTGCGCAGGCCGTCCATCATCACCCAAATTACGTGCGTCGTTTTCAGCTTTGACTGGGAACTTACAGAATTGGCGCTGATAACCAGCGCCAGGCACACCCGCCTGATAATCCCTGCCGATTGGTTCACATGCATATAATACGATGCGGGAGATTGAATAGAAGCCATGCACAGCAAAGCCCCTGACGTCGACGCCTATATCAAAGAAGCCCCCGCCGAACGCCAGGCCGCGCTCACCAAACTCCGCGATCTGTGCCGCAAACAGCTGAAAGGCTACGCCGAAACCATGGAGTACGGCATGCCCTGCTACCGCAACGGCGACGCCGTGGAAGTCTCCTTCGCCAGCCAAAAGCAAAACATCGCTGTGTATATATTGAAGACGCAAGTGCTCACGGCCCACCAAGAAGAACTGCGCGGTGTGCCCAAAGGCAAATCGTGCCTGCGCTTTACCAAGCCCGAAAAAATCGACTTCGCTCTGCTGGGGCGGCTATTTGCCGCGTCGCGGACCATGTCCGTCGCGCCGTGCTCGGACTGAAGCCTCTATTTGTCATTCCGGATCACCGGTCATTTCTAATCATCTTCCCGCCCTTCATCACAAACTTCACCCGCTGCAGCTCGGTGATGTCCGCCAGCGGATCGCCCTTCACCGCAACTAAATCGGCATACTTGCCCTTTTCAATCGAACCCATCTGATCCTGCCAGCCCATCGCCTCGGCATTGATGATCGTCCCCGATTGAATCGCCGCCGCCGGCGTCATGTGCGCGCGTTTCACCAGCGCTTCAAACTCCAGCGCCTGCGTGCCATGCGCAAACGTCGAGCCATCCGCGCCACTCCCCACCATCACTTTAATGCCCGGCGTCTTCGCGGCCATCGTCGCGGCTTTCTCAAAAATCGGAATGATGCGATACTTCCCGCCCGTGTTCTTGTTGTCGTTGTCGTCCATGTAGGGCTCTACGTACCGGATAATCGTCGGATCGTAATACAGCTTCTTCGCCGCCATCATGTTGATCTGTTCCTGATCCAGCCCAAATCCGTGTTCAATGGTGTCGCAACCCGCGATAATCGAATTGCGCTGGCCTTCGCCGCCGTAAACATGGCAGCCGGCTTTCTTGCCCAGCTTGTGCGTTTCATCGATGATCGCCTGCACCACCGCCAGCGGATACGTGACTACATATTGATCCTTGCCGTCCGCTGTAAATGAATACGCGCCCGCAGGATAAAGTTTGATCCAATCCGCTCCCCGCGCCACTTGTTCCCGCACCGCCGCCCGCCCCTCTTCCGCGTTGTGAACCACGGCCGCACCCAGTGGATCGGCGGGACCAGTTGCTGGCGTGCTGCTCCACACAATTCCCACCGTCGACACCTGATACCGCGGCCCATCGATCCGCCCCTGATTGATCGCATCGCGAATGGCCACATCGCCATACCCATTCCCGTGCGACGTCATATCGCGAGCTGCCGTAAATCCCGCGCGCAAATCAAACTGGGCATTTTGCGCCGCAATCAGCATGTATTGTTCAGTGGTTCCTCCAGCCTTTCGCTGGTTGAACATGTGCGTGTGCCCGTCAATCAGCCCGGGCAGTACCGTCGATTGCCGCAGGTCAATCACCTCCGCGCCCGCCGGAATTTTCACCTGCCCCTCCGGACCAACTTCCGTGATGCGCTCCCCTGAAAGCAGAATCGTCTGCTTCGTCAGCATCTTCCCGCTCTTGCTATCGAACAATTTCCCTGCCCGCACCGCCGTAACGTGCGGCGCAGGTGGGCATTGGAAAATGCCGCCATCGGCACCAACACAAGGCGTCGCGCCCGCGCCCCTCCACGGAGCCAGCGGCGGCAACGGTTGAGCACCCGCCGTCGCCAAAATCAATCCAAAAGCAGCTGCGATAAGAGTTGGACGTTTCAATGTGTAGTCGCCTCCTCCGTATAGCTTACTCGTGTCTGGCTGTTCTTGCGCTTTGGGGCCCCATCCTAGCGGCTAGGTGTGGATAATGGGAATCAAAAGGTAGCACCAAGCCGCCAGCGTGAGCGAGCGACGTTCTCAGGAGCCCGCATGGAACCTTGCTGCTAACATGAGAGGCATTGGCATTCACGCTGGCAATCGCAGACGACAATGGGCCCACTGAGGCGTGCAGCTTGTGAAACCCGCGCCCGTCATGTTGTGGTGCCGCGATCTCACCGGCGGCGGTGGCTCCGAACGGCAATTGATGGAAGTGGCCAAGGCCCTGGACCGCTCCCGCTTCGCGCCCCAAGTAGGCTGCTTTCACCTCGGCGACACAGCTTTGCAGGATCTGCGGCAACATCAGGTGCCGGTCCATCAGTTCCAGCTCACCAGCCTGAAATCGCCGCGTGCGCTCGCGGCAGCCTGGAACATTTTTCGCCATCTTCGTCGTGAACGCATCGCGCTGGCCCATGCCTTTGATTACCCCTCCTCCTGTATTATTTTGCCCATTGCGCATTACGCCGGGGTCCCGGTAGTGCTCGATAGCCAACGCGGTTCACCCAAGTTGACGCCATCGAATTACCGCCGCTGGCAGGTCTGGGCCGACACGAAGGCCCAAGGCATCGTGACGAATTCCGCCGCCTTGCAGCAAGAACTGGCCGACGAATACCACGTCCCCGCCCGAAAACTTCGCGTCTGCCCCAACGGCATGCACGCCGCCGGCTTTCACACCAACGCACGGCCCGTGCCGTCGTCACAACGCCCGGCAGCATTGGCAAATGCGTCTTTGGTCATCGGCTGCATCGCCATGTGGCGCCCCGAAAAGGATCTGCTCACTTTAATCAACGCCTTTGCACAAGTCAGCCCCTTGCATCCCGGCCTGAAACTTGTGCTGGTGGGAGCCGGTCCCGTCGAAGCCAATCTGCGCGAGCGCGTCCGCGAGCTGAGTTTAACCGAAAGCGTCGTCCTCGAGCCTTTCACCCCGGACCCCGCCCCCTGGCATGCCGCCATCGACATCTTCGTGCTGCCGTCCCTCTCCGAAGCCATGTCCAACTCGCTCATGGAAGCCATGGCCTCCGGCGCCGCCGTCATCGCCTCCGCCGTCGGTGGCAACCGCGAACTCGTCACCCCCGAAGTCCATGGCCTGCTCTTCCCCGCCGGTGACAAACAGGCGCTCGCCGCCTGTCTCACCCGTTTAATTGACGACCCAGAACTTCGCGCCCGCCTAGGCAGCGCCGCCGCAAAATTGCTGCAGGAGCAATACTCCATCGAAGCCATGGCCGAACGCATGGGCGCGATTTATGACGAGTTTTTGGCAGGCGGATGAGCTGCGTTCCGTGCAAAACCACGAGCGGCACTTTGGAATAGGCGGTTAAGAATCATCGAAATACGCGGGAATATGGCCGAAATCGGCAAGCCGGAAGAGGCGTTTCCCTACCCTGGATGCCCAAAATCAAAACGATGCGTCTGGCCGCACTCCAGGTACCGGCAAATGGAAAATGTTTTAGAGGTTGAGCGCCTGAGGCAAACCCAGACCAGACAAGATGGCAAATCAAAGACGACGCGGAAATGACGCGCGTCCTTCGCATTTTATTCAGTATCAGGAAAATCGTAAAGGCTAGCCTTTTGGGCGAGCCTGCGAGCTAACGCTTCGGCAGCGGCTAGATCACCGCTACTCTGAGTTCGATCTGGAAATCCGACGATGAGAGCATGCTTAGGGTCCGCTTCCTCTCCATCAGCAACCACATCGAGGGGCTTCGCTTCCCGAATGTCGCCCACCAAAATAGAACAGGCGCAGCGGCCCTCGGAAGTGAACTTTCTTCGATGCAGTTCACGATAAACAGCATCTTCGATAGACACAGATAGCCCGTCGCGATCTTGCCCCTCGGCGCGTGGCATGAAAACCGATTTGCGCACCGCGCCTTTCGCGTTTACTTCCGTCAGTCTGCACTGCCGAAGTGCTCGACCCTCACTGGGAATCTGTGGTGTCGGTCCCGTCATCGAGGGAATTCGGTCAATTTTCCATTCAGCCAAGATAGCAAGCGATTTAAGCGTGTCTTCGAGAGGTCGTGGGCAATCCCGTGCTGATCATCGTTTGAGTAAAAGAGGTACGGGCGCTGACTCTGTTCGTAGGGGCAAACCAACTCAAGTGTCTTATCGCCCTGTTCCCACACAATGCGTACCGCCCCGTCCCGATCAAACGAGATATCGCTAGGTAGCAGGAGTCTAGCGCCGGATTCCAACATCCGAAATGCTATCTCTCCCGCAGCCGCTGTTCCGTAGTCGCTCGGCCCCAGCCTGCCCAATTCATCAGAATCGGGCGAGGGTGGCCAAACTTCAACTTGGCGCAGAATATCCGCATACGCGGTCATGGACTCTTGCCCTATGGAACTCTGTGGGGCAAGCGATGGAGTTTGTAGCGAAAGAATGCCTTGGCGTAGACCCTCTCCATAGTTAAAAATATACAGATCGTCCTCAAGCGCGTGCGCGTCACTCGGCCCACCAAGGATTCGCCCACCTGAATCGACCGAACTACGTTGTCGCCAGCGCTGCGTGCCATCAACTAGGGTCATCGTTCCGATACCTTTCTATTGCCCTTGTGGTTAAACTATTGAAAAAGATTCGATTCTTCAAACACCTTAGCTCTTCCAGAGCAGCCCAAATGCCTTCGTCATCGTTCGGATCCATATGAACATCACGGAGTGCGTCTACATCAAAGATCAGGGGGGGGGCGGATTCTCCTCCCTGCATCGGTGCCAACGTTTGGTGAATCACCGCGACGGAGCCAGATGGGTCAGGGATCGCCACGCGCATGAACAGATCGATCATTGTCTGTGGAAGCGCCATCGCGATTTGCGGTGCGGTTAACACCAGACTAAGCATATCCACTCCCGGCTCCATGGCAATCCTGTTTATGTTGCGGACGCCAAGCCGGGTCACGCCTTGAGGACGGCTGAGGTTCGCATAACGTTTCCACAAGTTACGTGCTTGATCACTAAAAGCTGACCATTTTTGATATGGCCTTAGACGGCTTAGGGTAAAGCCGTCGAAGCTAACCTGGACAATGTACCTGCCATCGGCCGACGTGAAGACGTAACCGTCGGATGCTGAGGCAGGGGCCACGAGCCGCGCTTCACCGTTATTAAATTCAACTCGCGTCTGGAGAGATCTCCGTTCCGCCTTCTTGGGGAAATCTGCCTCCAACCCGATGTCAAATTCGGCTAACTCTTGCAACGTGACATCAGCGCGTCGGGCAACGCGAATATCAATTACAGCCTCGGTGATCGGAGCGTTACCAAGTGTCGGGAATGTCGTTACAAGATCGAAGCTCATCAAGGACTAGAACAAATTATACGCTAAGCGTTGATACTCGGCCCGCGCGAGGCACCATTCTCAAACTCATCCGTCCTACAGAATCCGCCCTTGATCTTGTCAGACAACCCCCTACAACCCAATGAAAACACGTGACTTTTTCCCCAACCTCGTGTATATTTCTTCTAGAACTTGTTTGAGATGTCCTGTTTCAAACAAATAGGAGAAGAATTGTTTTGCCGCCCCCCACTGGCCAAATCCAACACCTCGTCGTCTTGATGATGGAGAACCGCTCCTTCGATCACTTGCTCGGTTTCCTCCAAAGCGACAAGTATCCCATTGAAGGCTTGAACGGCGACGAATCGAACCTCGATTCCACCGGCGAACCCGTGAAGGTTTCCGACGACGCCAACTATTCCGGTGACCTGCGCATCGATCCTGGTCATCACTTCCCCGACGTCGCCATTCAACTCGCTGCTGGCACTGATGGCGATCCCACCATGACCGGCTTCGTCAAGGACTACGAAAAACTGAACGGCGGCAACTCTGCGCGCGGGCGCAAAATCATGAAATGCTTCAACGCCAAACGAGTGCCCGTCATCACCACGCTGGCCCAGGAATTCGGCGTTTGCGACCATTGGTTTTCATCGCTCCCCGGGCCCACTTTGCCCAATCGCTCCTTCGCCCACGCGGCAACTTCCATCGGCCGCGTCGACATGAACCCGGTCTGGTTCAACGAAAGCAAAACCATTTACGAATTGCTGGACGAATCCGCCATCAAGTCCAAAATCTTTTTCCACGATTGGAGCATGGCCCAAACTTTCAAAAATCTGCTGGGCAATCAGGAAAAGTATTTCGCGCCGTTCAACAGTTTTTTGGACGGCTGCAAAAAGGGCACCCTGCCCGCCTACAGTTTTGTCGAGCCCCGCTATAACGCCGACAACTCCGGCGACGCCCTCCCCGCCAACGATCAGCATCCCGACCACGACGTGCAGGAAGGCGAAACGCTGATCCTGGACGTCTACAACGCCGTCCGCAAAAGTCCCAAGTGGAACAACACCATGCTGCTGATCGTTTACGATGAGCACGGCGGCACCTACGATCACGTGGTCCCTCCGAAAACCGTCAATCCCGACGGCCTGATGTGCGCCGATCCGCCCTTCGATTTCACTCGCCTGGGTGTCCGCGTGCCTGCCGTCGTCATCTCGCCGTGGGTGGACCGCGGCACCATCGACTCAACTATTTATGATCATTCCTCTATCGCCGCCACCGCGCGGAAACTATTTCTGGGCGACGCCTGGAAAGATAAATTCCTTACCGCCCGCGACAAAGCCGCTGACGCCTTTGACTACGCCCTTTCCCTCGACGCGCCTCGTACCGATACCATCGACCCCACGCAGCCGCGCCGGAATATAACGGTGGCCGCGCGCGTGGCCCAGCAAGCGGCGCTCCCGTTGAACGCTTTGCAAATCGAAAATCTGAAAATGGCGGCGGCGGTAAACGCTACGTTGCCCGACGGCCAAAGATCCCCCATCGATCCTGCAACCGTGAAAACCCAGGCCGATGCCGCCGCTTTCCACAAAGACGTCGTCAACCGCATCATGCCGCAAACCGTCACCGCAGGGGGAGCCCGCGTATGATCTGGCGTTCCGTCTTGCTCATCAGCCTGTTGATTCCCGTGGCCCACGCCGAAAACGACTGGCCCAAAGTGTCAGAAGACTGTGGCGGCATTTTTCATCCGCCGCCGCTCTCCAACGCCTTGAAGCAAACCACCTCCTGTGCCACCGATTTTTTCACCGCCCGGCCCGTTCACCTCACCGTCAAAAGCATCGTACCCGGCGGCGGCCAAGGTTTTGGGCCCACGTTTAACAGCGACTACAACAACGGCAACTGGCAAAATCATCTGAACGCCACTGGCGTAGCCTCCCTGCGCCAGTTCTGGCAAACCGGAGCGCTGTGGACCTCCACGCACACCCGTTTCGGTGCAAACAATTCTGCCCGCGACCGTTTCAGGGTGAATCTCTACGGCAACGCCCGCGGCCTGCCCCTCATGCCTTATTACGGCATCGGTCCGCAGGTCACGCAGGCAAATCTTGTTGATTATCGCCAGCGCGAAGTGCGCGCGGGCGCAGATGTCATCAATCCGTTTTCGTCATGGTTCGCCGCTGGTGGAACGGTGGAGGCCATCTTCCCGCATATCGAAGGCGTCACTACTTCCGACAAGACAGGTGTGCGTTCCATTGAAAAAATTTTCACGGAAACCACAGCGCCCGGCTTGGCTTCGCAGCCAACCTTTATGCACTACCAGGTGTTCGCCGAACCCCGCCACACAAAAGGCCCGTTCGAATTTAGCTACAAAGTTGGCTATCACTATTACCAGGACACAAGTTCTGGCCATTATTCGTTCCGCCAGTTCACCATCAACGGTACGCACATCTTTCACCCCGACAAGCGCAACGATAGTTACATCACCATCAACCCGCGCCTGACGATTTCTGGCGTTGGCGCTGGCAACGTGATGCCGTTTTACCTGCAGCAAACCTTGGGCGGAACCGACATCGACAACGCCCCCTCCCTGCGCGGTTTTCGTGATTATCGTTTTAGAGCCCCCGACAACTTCGTCATTCAGGTTCAATACGACCGCCGCATCTGGGGACCCATCGGCATCGTTGGCTTCTATGACACGGGCCAAGTGGCCAACCAAGCATCCGATCTCAGCCTCGGCCAAATGCGCCAGAGTTTCGGTTTCGGCTTCAGCATCTGGACCGGCGACAAAACCGTCTTCCGCGCCACCATGGGCCTGGGTAGCGGCGAAGGCCGCCACATGTATTTCGGGTTGCCGGCGCTGTAAAAGGTCTCTGACTTGGCATCACAAACGCTACGGACTCCTGTCGTCGCCCAAAGATATTCGCTCCAGCAGATCGACGCCGCCGGATTGGCGTTAGCATCGATGGATCGACTAGACGGCTCGACCATCGAAACCATCAATCACTGGCGATCGGTACACAGTCAACCTCTCTTTGTGCTAAGAAATCAGATTGAGCGCCGGGCGACAAAGATTGACGCGGCCGCGTTTGTAGCTCATCGGCTAAAGCGGCTTCCTTCGATTAAACAATGTCTCATCCACCCCGCTAGCAGTTGTAAATCGACCACGCCCACAACTCGTATTCGCCGCGAGACCATAGCTTTACTGTTCAAAGATGGCTCCGATCGCCTCTACCAGCCGTTCCACATCCGCCTCATTGTTATAGAAATGAGGCGAAACCCTCAGGCCCCCGTGCCTTGCGGCCACCAGCACGTTTTGCTTTTTGAGTTCACGGGCAAGCTGCGATGGGTCGTGCTCACGAAACTTAGCGCAAACGATTTGCGAACCAGTAGACTCAACCTCCGCGCCTAGATGCACCAACCGTTGCCGCACCAGACCAGCCAGCTCCAGCACCCGCTTCTCGATGGTCTCGATGCCGATCGAAAGCAACATCTGCGTCGACGCCTCCATCGCATACAACAGCGCCGATGCCAGTCCGCCCGCTTCATATTTTTCCGCCGACTCCGAAAACACAGGCGTTCCGTGATGCAGATTGTCCACATTGCGCCAATCGAAATGGCTGCGCCATCCCACCACGTTCGGCTTCAACCGAGCCCTCAATTCCGGTGAGATGTAGAAAAACCCAGCGCCATTCGGGGAAATCATCCACTTGTAAGCATGCACCGCGTACATGCCTACTGGCGTTTGTTCTACATCAAAGCGCAGCGCCCCGCAGCTTTGCGTTCCGTCCACAAACAGAATCGCGTCGCGGCCTTTCAGAAATTGCGAAATCTCGCCCAGCGGCGGACGGAACCCGGTGGCATAGTTCACCTCACTGATCGCCACCAGCCTGGTCCGTGAGTCAATCGCCTCAAAAAACCGCTCCCACGGCACTTCGCGAAGTTGCGGCAAGTACAACTGATTCGGAAAATCGTCCTGCAAGGTGACGATGTTGTCGCCATCTTTCAAATTCAGCCCGCTCATTACCAGCGCCAAAGCGTGCGCCGCACTGGGAATGAACGCAATGTCGTCCGCTTTTGCATTCAGCAGACCAGCCAACAACGAACGCAACCGGTCCGCATCGTCAAACCAATTCAGGAAGTCAGCCGAAGCGGTTTCATCCCGATGGGCCCAATGGGCCGTCACCGCATTAGTCGCGCGGCGCGGCAGCTGGCCGAAAGTAGCCGTATTCAGGTAGGTAAAGCGCGAAAGCGCGGGAAATTCAGAGCGAACGGAGTCCCAGTCCATGCATCATAATACCAGAGGCATTACAAATATTTATCTGTGGATTAAAGCTTCGATTTAAGCAGTTCTGAAGCTTTTGGAAAGGGGCGCCGGGGAGTGCTTCAGGGGTCTTAGTGAGGTTAGTCTCGCTTTGGTGGGAGTTTCCTCCCCGGCTTGATTCCAAGAATAATATAACTTCTGGAAGATTGCAAGAGTTTTTTTATGAAAAACGGTTTCAGTTCAATAAATTTATTCTATCTGTCCTATTTTGATAGAGCTATGCCTTCACTTGCACGCCGGCCCATTCTTCCAAAATCTGTATAACTGAGCAAAAGTCCTGATCTCCCCACCCTTTAGCAATGGCTGCCTGCAACATTTGCTGGGTTAAAGCCGTGATCGGCAAGGGCAAATCCACCGCTCTGGCCGACTCCAACGCCAAGCTGATGTCCTTGTGAAGCCACTTTGTGGAAAAGTTTGTGGAAAAGTCCCGCTTCATCACAAAAGGGGCCTTGAAAGAGACCAATCCACTCTTGGCCGCGCTGTTTTCCAGGATGTCCAGCATCATCTCAGGCTTAATGCCGTTCTTGGTGGCCAAAACCATACCTTCGGCGAACGCCTCCATCAAGTTGCCCAGGATCAGATTCTGGGTCAGCTTGGCGTGCAAACCGCGGCCTTGGGGTCCGCAATGGTACAGGCGCTTGCCCATAATTTCGAAATAGGGCTTGGTCCGCTCGAAAACATCCGCCTCGCCGCCCACCATAAAGGTGAGGGCCGCGTTTTCGGCTCCCGGTTTCGAACCGGTGCAGGGGGCATCCAAAAAATGAACACCCTTCGCCGTGAACGCTGC
>JANXYJ010000111.1 GCA_025350105.1 Terriglobia bacterium
GATTTTAGCTGGTCGATTTTAGCTGGTCGATTTTAGCTGGTCAATGTTAAGCGGCCAGCGCTAGGCCGGAAACGACGAATGTGCCCGCACCTGGTCCGCTTGCCACAAATGGCGTCGATCGTGATTTACCAGCAGAGTAAGGCGTGCGCCCAACGGCATTTTAAAAAGCGCGCGGAGCGGGGCCGGCATGGCGCTCATGCCGATTTTCAGACGCGACCAATCCAGTCCATCCGATGCCAACACCAGCCGCCGGATCTCGCGGTTGATCCGCCGGTATTCAGCCAGCGTGCTGGTTAGCTCCAGGTTCGTTGGCGCGGCGAACTTTTTGGGGGCTTTGAATTTTGATTTGACTGGCAGGTCCTGCGACGCCGCGAACTTGCGGCTGAGATAGCCGTACTGGAACGGGCCATTGCCGTTGACGCCGCGTGATTGTCCGTCTTTGATCAACGCTTCCAGCGGACCGAGATCCAGGGGATTCAAAATATTCAAGTGCCCCAAACACTGGCCGATGGACCAGCGCCCGGGTTCGCTCCGCCAGTTGAACTGTTGCGGCGAAAGACGATCGGTAACCTGTTCGGCGGTGCGGAGGTTGGTATCGATAGCTTCGATCAGCATGGCGGTATCGGAGCTCATCGCGGGTTTTGGTGCCATGCGTTACAGGATACATCGCGCGGGTGGGGCCTGCGGGTGGGGAAAGAGCCGAAGAAGTGGTGGGCGGTTAGGGATTCGAACCCCAGACCCCCTCGGTGTAAACGAGGTGCTCTAACCAGCTGAGCTAACCGCCCGCGCATTGGCGCTGCTTCCATTAGACCGATCACAGCACGCAGGCAAAAAAGAAGAGACTGCCTTTTGAGGTTAACATCTTTCGCGCTGTCCTGAAGCCTCTTTTAAGCCTTTGTCACGCAGGTGAAATGGGTCTGATACGTGATATGCTGTTCTGGCTCTGATGTCAAAGCGCACACCCTTTCCCCGTATTTGTATTGCTCTAGGATTTAGTACTCCTGAAGAGTTACTGGACCACGCCCGCGCCGAGTACGATGCGGGCGAGCGTTTCTTTGAATTTCGTCTGGACTATTTGCCCAAGCCAGAACAGGGCTTGGCGGCGGTTCGCAAATTTTTGACGCGCCATTCCGATTGCACAATTCTGGCCACCTGCCGCCGGCACCAGAATCATGGCCGTTTCAATGGCAGCGTCGATCAGCAGTTGAAGATTCTGGACGCGGCGGTGGACGCGGGCGCAAAGGCCATCGACGTGGAAATTGAAAGCGCCGAAACCTGCATCCCCGCCATGCAGACTCTGCGTTCCCATGTATATTTGCTGATCTCCTATCACAACTATGGGGGCACGCCGCCGCTCGAGCCGGTGATGCGCCGCATGCTGCGTGTGCCCGCCGATGGCTATAAAGTGGTCACCACCGCCAAGAAACCGTCCGATAGTCAAAAGGTTTTGGCTCTGGCCCGTGCGTATCCGAAGATCGATACCGTCCTGCTGGCCATGGGTGAAACTGGTTTCCCCACGCGTGTGCTATCTCCTGGCTTCGGCGGTTTGTACACTTACGCCGCGCCCAACAGTGCTGGCGGCACAGCTTCGGGGCAAATCTGCGCCAAGCAGCTGCGTAACTTGTATCGCGTGGAAAAACTTTCCGGAAACGCCAAAATTTACGGGGTGATTGCCGATCCCGTGCGGCAGTCCATTTCTCCCGCGGTCCACAATCGCGCCTTTCAAGCCCGCCGCATGGAGGCCGTGTATTTGCCCTTTCTGGTGCATCCCATCCAGTTGAAAGATTTTTTTGTCCTGGCCGAAAAGCTGCCCATCGCCGGCTTCAGTGTGACTTTGCCGCACAAGCAGAAAATCATTCGCTACTTGGACGTCGTCGAACCCTTAGCCCGGCGCATTGGAGCCGTCAACACCGTTTGGCGCAAGGCCGGAAAATGGCGCGGCACCAATACTGACGCCGAAGGCGTCCTGCAACCCGCCGCCAAACATTTGCGATTGAATAAAGCATCCGTTTTGGTGGTGGGCAACGGAGGCGCGGCCCGTGGCGCGGCCCATGCGCTCTCTTCCGCTGGTGCGAAGCTGTCCATCACCGGCCGCAACATCGACCGCGTGCGTGTGGTGGCCAAAGCTACCGGAGCCGAACTCCTCACCCGCAAGCAAGCCGAAGGCCGCACGTTCGATCTTCTGGTCCATGCAACTTCCGTCGGCATGACGCCGAAAGTCGACCAATGTTTTTTCGAGGGACGTATTCCCGCCAGTTTGGTTTTCGACATGGTCTACAATCCGCTGGAAACTCTGCTGCTGCGCAGGGCCAAGGCACAAGGCGCGACCACCATCACTGGCCTCGAGATGTTTCTGGAGCAAGCCAGCAAGCAGTTCGAAATTTTTACGGGTGAGAGCGCCCCGAAGGCTGTGATGGAGCGCGCGGCGCTGGAAGCGCTGGTAAAGTAGGGTTACCTGTCAATGAACAGCCCCTCAACGTTCACCGGTTGGAGCCAAAACGAACTGGCGGAATGGCGGGAACGAGTCTTAAAAGTCGAGTCAGAAACCGGCTCGGCAGGGCACCCACTTGTTCATCGAGCGAACTTCGACAAGTTCGTATTAACTCGATCTGCAGCGACGTGGCATCAGGTTCAATATTGGTTCAGTCAACTGCCAGGGAAATGGGCTTTCAGGGGACAAAACGATGCGACATGGCGTTTAGCAACGTCATTAGAGCGAGCCACCACATTAACGGTCAAGGTTGGCGAAAATACAGGAGATATGTTGCTCGACCCAAGTTTCAACGAGCAGAATTTATTAGCAGAATTCCAACGCCGATCCAAGCAATATTTAAAGCACCTTCCCGATGAAAGCGACACCTTAAGTTGGCTTTCGCTGATGCAGCACTACGGCGCACCAACTCGGTTACTTGATTGGACCTACTCCCCTTATGTGGGCCTCTTTTTTGCTGTCCAAAGACTAATTCTTAACGACGACGGTGCACCAAAGCCGTCGGGACTGTGGGCTATTGACCTAAGTAGGCTCCAGCAGGCTGGTTGGTCGAGAGTGGGAGATAAATTACAAGGGATTTTCCAAGCTCCTACCCTCCGGTCCAGGTGCGAACAGATGAATGGCGCAATCTTCAGCCCGTCAAGCCCCAGCGTGGTAATTCTCGCGGACCCACTGAGTCTGGACGAACGCATGGCGGCCCAGCAAAGTACATTCCTCTATGCTCTTGGTAGCAATTTTAATTTCGATATTGTCCTGCTGGGAATGATATCAAGCACGTTGGATTCTCCTATTGTGCAAAAACTGGAGATCGCGGCCTCCGCAAGGATTGAAATCCTATCCGAACTCGAAAAAGCAAATATAACCGCTGCTTCTCTCTTCCCTGGCTTGGATGGGTTTGCACGCTCATTGGGAGATCGGCTCGAAATTAGTGTCAATCGATTTGCAAATATGATCGGCTGACACTCCAGTTGACAAGCTTAGTAGTATGAAAGCATGATCACCCTCCGTCTTGCCGAGGACCGTGGCCATGCCGATCACGGCTGGCTGAACGCCAATCACACTTTTTCTTTTGCGAATTATTTCGACCCCAAGCATATGGGCTTTCGTTCGTTGCGGGTTCTGAATGACGACCGCATTGCACCCTCACGCGGCTTTGGGGCCCACGCTCACCGCGACATGGAAATCATCACTTATATGTTGGAGGGCAAACTGGCTCACAAGGACAACATGGGGCAAGCACGCACGCTCACCACCAACATGATTCAAGCCATGTCCGCCGGCACCGGCGTAATTCACAGCGAGTTCAATGGCTCCGCTAGCGAGCCTTGTCATCTGCTACAGATTTGGATTGAGCCGTCGGTGCAGGATGTGAAACCGGCGTATCAGGAGTTCGCCTACGATCCGCAGGAGAAGCAGGGCCGCTTCCGCTTGATTGCAGGTCCCGATCGCAATCCCAAAGAACCCGCGGCGTTCATTTATCAAGACGCCTACACTTACGCGGCTGTGTTGAAGCCAGACCAACCGCTGGAGCGTCCCATCGCCGAAGGACGCCACGCGTGGGTACATTGCGCCGAGGGCAATATCGTACTGAACGGCCATGCGATGAAAGCGGGCGACGGGGCGTCGATCAGCGACGAACGCGCGCTGCAAATCTCTGGCGCGGGCACGGGCGGAGAGTTTCTGGTGTTCGATTTAGCTTAGATTCATTTAGCGTAAACAGGGATTCCGTGAAAGCACTCGTCAAAGCGAAAGCCGAGCCCGGGTTGTGGCTGGAAGACATTCCCGAACCCACCATCGGCATAAACGACGTCCTAATCCGCGTCCACCGCACCGGCATCTGCGGAACCGACGTTCATATTTACGATTGGGATTCCTGGGCGCAGCAGACGATCCCCGTGCCCATGGCCATTGGCCATGAGTTCGTGGGCGAAATCGCACGCGTCGGCTCCAACGTGATTGATTTTCACGAAGGTGAACTGGTTTCCGGCGAAGGTCACGTGGTGTGCGGACGCTGCCGCAATTGCATGGCGGGTGATCGTCATCTGTGCGCCCATACTTCCGGTGTCGGCGTGAATCGCCCCGGCTGCTTTGCCGAATACATCGCGCTGCCGATGACCAATGTGTGGCGCCACGATTCTGAAGTGGATCGCGACGCCGCCGCCATTTTCGATCCCTTCGGCAACGCCGTGCACACCGCGCTCTCTTTCAACGTTCTGGGAGAAGACGTCATCATTACCGGAGCCGGCCCCATCGGTATCATGGCCGCCGCCGTCGCACGTCACGCGGGTGCGCGCCACATCGTCATTACCGACGTGAATGATTACCGTCTCGACCTCGCGCGCAAGGTGAAAGTCGATCTCGCTCTGAACGTTAAGAATCATTCCATCGCCGACGCACAAGAGATGTTAAACATGCGCGAAGGCTTCGATGTGGGCTTGGAGATGTCCGGAAACCCGTCGGCCTTTCGTGACATGATCGCCAACATGGCGCACGGCGGCCGCATCGCCATGCTGGGCATCCCCACGCAGGAAATGTCCATCAACTGGCGCGACGTGATTTTTAACATGCTGCATATCAAAGGCATCTACGGCCGCGAGATGTACGAGACCTGGTACAAAATGACGGTTCTGCTGCAATCGGGCCTGGACCTGCAACCGGTAATTACGCACCGCATGAGCTATCAGGATTACGAACAGGCCTTTCAAGTGATGCGCTCCGGCAACAGCGGTAAGGTGATTCTGAATTGGGAGAGTTTGCAATAATGCTTGGGCGATATCAGAACCATGTCGACTCGCAGTTGCAAGAGATTCGCGGGGCGGGTTTGTGGAAGCCCGAACGCGTTCTGGATTCACCGCAGCGGCCCGGCGCCAAACTGCATGGCGGCCAGGACGTGGTGGTTCTATGCGCCAACAACTATTTAGGTTTAGCGGACGACCCGCGCGTGATCGCCGCCGCGCACGCTGCGCTCGACCGCTGGGGTTACGGCATGGCTTCTGTGCGCTTCATCTGCGGTACGCAAGAGCAGCACAAAGAACTGGAACGCGATATCGCAAGCTTTCTCGGGATGGAAGATAGCATTCTGTATTCATCCTGCTTCGATGCCAACGGCGGGCTTTTCGAGACTCTCCTCGGTGCCGAAGACGCCGTGATTTCAGACGAGCTCAATCACGCCTCCATCATCGACGGCGTGCGTCTGTCGAAAGCGCAGCGTTTTCGTTATAAGAACTGCGATCTCGCGGACCTCGAAAAACAATTGCAAGCCTCGCAGAATGCCCGTTTTCGATTGATCGCCACCGACGGCGTTTTTTCCATGGACGGATATATCGCCCCTCTCGCCGGCATTTGCGACCTTGCCGAACAGTACAACGCGCTCGTTATGGTGGACGACTCGCACGCCGTAGGTTTCATGGGCCCTACCGGTCGCGGCACGCACGAGCACACCGGCACCATGGGGCGCGTGGATATTCTCACCGGAACCCTTGGCAAAGCATTAGGCGGAGCCAGCGGCGGCTACATCGCTGCAGCAAAGCCCATTGTCGATCTGTTACGCCAGCGTTCGCGGCCGTATTTGTTTTCCAATTCACTGGCGCCGGCCATCGTTGCGGCGTCGATTGAAACTCTGAAGATTTTGCGATCCGCACATGATCTACCGCAAAAACTAATGAGAAACACCGTTTTCTTCCGCCGCCGTATGACCGAACTTGGCCTGAACGTCCTGCCCGGCGAACACCCCATTGTTCCCGTGATGATCGGCGGCGCGGCCAAAGCCGGACGCATTGCCGACTATCTATTGCAACGCGGCGTCTACGTCATCGGCTTCAGCTATCCGGTCGTACCCATGGGCAAAGCGCGCATCAGAACCCAAGTCTGCGCAGCACATACCGAAGAGCAATTGAGTCGCGTAGCGGAGTTGTTTCAAGAAGCGACACGCGAAGTACAATGATGACGGCCTAACCCAATGTCCGAACTCAACGCACTCGTCGTTTTTTATTCGCGCTACGGCGCCACCGAAAAACTCGCGCTCGCCGGCGGTTTGGGCGCGGTCCAAAATCGAGCCAATCTCCGTTTGCGGCGATTGAAGGATTTCGCTTCCGAGGAGGAAATCCAGCGTGATGCCATCTGGCAAGATAACCTGGAACGCATGAATCGCGAATACATCGCCCCGCGTGAAATCGACACCCAGTGGGCCGATGTCATCATCCTGGCCGTGCCCAAACCTCATTACGATGAAATGCGTGCTTACCTGGAATCCCTCAAAGAAGTCCACGGCAAAATCGCCGCCGTGCTTTCCCCATCGCATCCTCTTTGCGGAGCGGCCGGCATGGCTGGCCTGACCGTTGTCCCCTGCCCCGCCTCGCAGACCCCGGAAGACGCTACAGCATTTGCCAAGAGTGTGTGTGAAAGGGCGCGGGTCCTAAAAGTTATATGAACGCCATCAAATTACTAGCCGTGTTTCTGCTTGCTACTGCGCTTGCCCCCGCCCAGTGGCTCAACCTCCCCACCAAAAACGTCCCACGCAAAGCCGACGGCACTCCCGACCTGGCCGCGCCCGCGCCTCGAACTGCAGACGGCCATCCCGATCTCTCCGGCATTTGGCTCGCTGAAAAGAACAAGCCCTGCCCGCCGCAAGGTTGCGATGACATGGAACTGATCCAGGAGTTCACCAACATGGGTTGGAGTCTGGTTGATAATAACCGCCGCTTGCCGTATCAACCCTGGGCCCTCGACTTAGTGAAGAGCCGGCAAGCCGACAACGCCAAAACTGACCCCGGCGCGCAGTGCCGTCCGGTTGGCATCGTAAAGATGTATACCAGCCCGTTCTACCGGCGCTTTGTGCAAACTCCCGGCATGCTCATCTTTTTGATCGAGCGCGATACGGCCTATCGGCAAATCTTCACCGACGGCCGCTCTTTGCCGGTGGATCCCAATCCCACGCCCAGCGGCTACTCCGCTGGAAGATGGGACGGGGATACACTGGTCGTCGAAACCAACGGTTTCACTGATGGTCAATGGCTGGACCGGATGGGCAGCCCTATGACCAGCGATGCCAAGCTCACCGAACGCTTCCGCCGTCCCACTTTCGGCAAACTCGAAATCGAGCTCACCGTGAACGATCCCAAGGCATACACCAAACCTTGGACTGTCAAATTAAATCAAACCATTGCCTTGGATACGGAAATGATTGACTTCTTTTGCATGGAAAATGAGAAGGACTCCCCCCATATTGTGGGCAAATGAAAGGCGTAGCATAGGAGCGATCGCGGGGATGCGGTAGTACTCATAGCCATTGGTGGGCCGAGATACATAGATTAATTATCATTAATACTACAGGTTTGAGGCGTTTCCTTGTCTGGCAATTTGTTGAACACTCGATGATTAAGACAAACAGGTTCGTCTAAATCGGGTCTTGGTTTGTCCGTGGTGAACGCCGCCCCCTGGCCGGTGACTCTAATGAGTGTCCCGGTTTTTGTCTCACCAAAGACTACACCCAAGTGTGCTAGAATCCGGCAACTGGCCGGTGTTCGCATGATGCAGAACCTAAAGGATGTTACAAAACTACTCCAGCAGTGGCGGGATGGCTCGCCCACAGCGGAAAACGACTTGTTCAATCTGGTCTTCCCGGATCTCCGCCGGCTCGCGCACTACCTGATGCGCGGGGAGCGAAAAGACCACTCCATGCAGGCCACCGAACTGGTGGATCAGGTCTACTTTCGCCTGGTTGCCGCCAAAAATCAGGATTGGCAGAACAGAAGGCATTTTTACGCTATAGCAGCTAGAGCCATGCGTAGATATTTGATCGATCACGCTCGCGGGCGCGCCGACGCCGAATTTCTCCCCATCGACGAAATGGAAAACTTTCTGCCTGCCGACCGCGGCAAGCTGGACACGGCCGTTACCATCGACCGCTTGTTGACCGAACTGGCCAAAAGCCAGCCGGACTGGTGCAATTTGGTCGAACTGAAATACTTCCTCGGCCTTACCGACGAAGAAGCCGCCGACGTCCTGAATATGAAGGTGAGAACCATGCAGCGCATGTGGAAGGACGCACGCCTGTGGCTGCATGAGCATATGGAGCCGGCGTCGCCCGCTCATTCAGAAATCGCCCAAACCGAACTCGCTCTTTCCCCAACACCAAAATCGGAGACCGCGTCCAAGCCGGCCGCGGAGAATCGTCATGGAAGGCAACGTACAACCGCGGTCTAACGCCAAGCCTCCCGTCGTGGAGCCAACCAAATTCTTCGTGGACGACGAAAAATTGATGTCCTTGGTGGAACTGGCGCTCGACCTGCTGCCAGCCGAGCGCGACGCTTATCTGGTAACCGCCTGCACCGGCAACTCTGATCTGTTAGCCCGCGCCCGGCATTACGTTCAGAGTGAGGAGCGTATGGGCGGGTTCATGCTGGATCCGCTGTTCGAACTGGGGGCGCCGGAAAATCCTTTTGAGCCTGACGAACTGGTGGACGGCCGTTTCCGCATTCGCCGGGAAATCGCCCGCGGCGGGATGGGCATCGTCTACGAAGCGTTTGACGAGAGGCTCGAGCGCCGCATCGCCATCAAGTGCGCCAAGCGCGGCTTCCGCAAACGCCTTTCGCCGGAAGTCCGCAACGCCAGCGAGATCAGCCACCCCAACGTATGTAAGATTTTCGAAATGCACAGGGCGCCTTCGCGGGAAGGCGAATTGGATTTCATTACGATGGAATACCTGGAAGGCGAAACGCTGGGCGAACGCTTGCAGCGTGGTCCCATCCCAGCGGAGGAGGCCGAACTCATCGCACGCCAGCTGTGCTCCGGTCTTGCCCAGGCCCACCGCAACCAGGTAATCCATGGCGATCTGAAAAGCAACAACATTATTCTGACTAAAACCGCTAAGGGCGGTATGCGCGCGGTGATCACCGATTTCGGTTTGGCGCGGCAGCCCCATAGTGCATTATCGACCGCGCAAACCGCCACTGTCGGCGGCACTCCGGACTATATGGCGCCTGAGCTCTGGCGCGGTGAAAAAGCTTCTATCGCTTCCGACATCTATGCTCTGGGCGTGCTGCTCTACGAGTTGGTTTGCGGACGCCGCCCCTTCCCCTCGGCAGCCCAAAACTTCACTGGGCAGGCCGCCGGCGAAACCGGAGTCATACGGAAGGCAGCTGAAAACGCCGTTATCGGTAAGGGAAGTGCCAGTAAAGAAAATGCCAAGCCTGCCTCCCCGCATAGCGGGCGTCCCCCTTCCGCCCATCCCAAGTGGGATCGCATTCTGGTCCGCTGCCTGGACCCAGACCCCACCCGCCGCTTTCAGGACGCCGACGAAATTGTCCTGGCAATGATGCCGTCGCACGCCCGCCACTGGTTCATGGCGGGAGCCGCCGCTGTTCTGGCTGTCCTGGGTTTAGTGGGCTATGAACGCGTGGTCCCGAAAATCTTCCCGGCGGAGTCCATTCGCCTTGCTGTGCTGCCCTTTGCTTCTGATGTCGCGAATGATCCCAGCGCCAGCCAGCTCACGCAGGGCCTTTTGGTCGATACCGCCGACCGCCTCAGCCACTCCACTGGCGGCCGGGCGCACTTTACGGTTATTCCTTTGGCCGACGCTGTCCGCAATAAAGTGACCCAGCCTGACCAGGCCCAGGCTGTGCTGGGTGCCACCCACACGCTCTCCGGCAGCATTCGCCATGATGCGGACGGCCGCATCGCGGTTTCCGCCACGCTCACCGATGCAATCACCCACATGAGGCTGAAGGATTGGCAGACCGACTATGCTCCCAACGAATTGGGCCACATGCCGGTTGCCATGGCCGGTATGGTCACATCTACCTTGCACTTGCCCCCGCTCACCATCTCTGCCGCCGCGACCATCAGTCCCGCTGCCTATCCGTTTTGGGCCCAAGGCGTAGCGTTAACCAGCACGGACCCGGGCAAAGTGGACCAAGCCATCGATCTACTTACCCGCGCGGTGGACGCAGACCCAGGGTCCCCTGTAACCCATGCCAGTCTGGCCAATGCTGAGTACATAAAGTTCCGTAACACCGCCGATCAAAGCTGGTGGAACAAAGCACGGGCCTCGCTCAGCCGGGCCGAACAACTGAATCCGGATATCGCTGCGGTTCGCTTCGTGGGAGGAACGCTCAATAATCAGGCAGGAAAATACGACGAGGCGGAGACCGACCTAAAGCGGGCAACTGAACTGGAACCGATGAATGGCGATTACTGGAGGCAGTTAGGTACCATCTACAGCCATAGCAAACCTGACCAAGCCGTGGCGGCATTCCAGAAGGCCATCGATCTGCAACCCCAGTACTTCCGTAATTTTGAGGAACTGGGCTCGTTCTACATGGATCGCTACGATTTTGACCGGGCCGTTGAACAGTTCCAGAAGATGGTGCAAGCGGCGCCGAATCTGGCCGAGGCTCATTATGCGCTTTCGCGTCCGTATCTCTCGATGGGACGGTTCTCTGAATCGGAAAATCAAGCGTTTACGGCGGTTCAGCTTCGCGAAACTTCCAACGGTGTGCAGGCGCTGGCGGCATCGCTATTTTTCCAGGACCGCGACCGGGAGGCCATTCCGTATTTCCAAAGAGCCTTGGAACTGGGGCCGCCGCCGAACAACAAGTACCTGTTATACCTTAATTTAGGTAGCGTCTATCGGCGCATTGGCGATGCGGTGACAGCGGCCCGCATGTACGGCGAAGCCCGCCGCCTTGCCTACGTTGAATTGGAGCGCAACCCGAAAGATGCGCTGGTACGCTCGCGGCTCGCCTACCTGCAAGCGCAGTTGGGTAATCTGCAGGACGCTAAGTTGGAAATCCAGCTGGCGCAAGCTCTGCTGCCAACCGACGTCAATATCCGTTGGATGGCCATTCAAACCCATGAAGTGCTGGGTGATCGCGCTGGCACGCTGGCTGTTCTGCAAGATTCGCCTGACTGGCTTCTGCACCGGGCGACTTTGTTTTCTGATTTGGCGGGATTACAGAAAAATCCTCGCTTTCAGGAGTTGTTGGTATCGCGCCACTTAAAATAAGGAGAATCGCCATGAGCTCGGCTGCAAGCCCAGAAAAAGAAATCTGCAAGGCCCCGGATCGAACCGTTCCTATGGGGAAAGCAAACCCGATTGTCTTCCACATTCACGTGGATCGCAAAAGCAAGAAGGCGGTGGTTTCACTGACCCCGTCCATCGTCATGTTGATCCCGGGTGACTACGTCAAATTCACCTCCAACTCGGCGGCAACGGCGATCAGATACACGGAGTATTCTCCGTTCAAGAAGCCCGCCGACGCGGGAGATACGTTTCCGGTGGGCAAATCCAGCAAGGTACTGCCGGTGGCCCGCCCACACGGCAGTTCGCACTTTGACTGCGGCTATATCGAGAAGAAGACCAGGAAGTTTGAGGCTTGGCCGGGTAATGGTGGTGACGGCCCCGGCGGTTACTAGGCCGGATTCCCTGTCTTTAAGGAAGTAAGCGCTGAAGTAAATCCCCATCCCTGCAAAGGAGTCGGGATTTCGCTTTTCGGATATCGGTGCCCGAGGCGAACGCGGCCGTGCCTCCTCCCTGCATGAGTACCTGAAAACATTTGTGGCGGATTTTGGCCTTCCTCTACGCTCTTCTTAAAGTAAGAGATGATTTGTCCCTAAAGTAGAAACCTTTCGTCTTTGGGGCTGGGGAGCGGTGGAGAACATTCAAAACCGATGCCTGGCCCCTTTTTTTTCGCCGCCTTACCCCTTTCACACAAGCATTCCCTCTTTACATCTACTTGCTACGCGCCGTCGTGAAAAACGGGATGGGGGCAAAACCCGATGGATTCCTGGCGAAACTGCCATTATGATTGAATAGGATTCGTTTCCCTTTCATGAGTGCGCAGGAAAATTTGCCGGCGGGCGTTCCAAGCATGGACAACCCCAGTCCGGATATCCCGGATAAGCTCTACTTCCGCATCGGCGAAGTGGCGCGTCTGGCGGCTATCAAACCGTATGTTTTGCGCTTCTGGGAAACCGAATTCAACGGGCTGGGTCCCAAAAAGTCCGGAACCGGCCACCGGCTCTACCGCCGCAAGGACGTCGAACTGGTGCTGGAAATCAAGCGGCTCCTTTACGAACAACGCTTTACGATAGAGGGCGCCCGCAAACATTTAGAGGCCCGCCACAACAACAGCAAGATGGAAGCTCCCAAGCTGGTGCCGAAAACCAGCAAGCCGCGCAAGCTGCAGGCTGACCTGTTTGGGATGGACCCTTCGCCGGTACTAGAAGAAGTGCGCGACGAACTGCGGTCCCTTTTAAGGCTGCTGAAGTAGGGGCAGCGCCGGTCTACGGGGCCACTCTCCCACGTCTCCCGTCAGCACCACTCTTCAGGTTATTCCGAGAGAGCTATTCTCGACCTCTCGATTTCCCTACCCCGCACGATAAGACCCTCAGTTGGATGATTAAACCTAAGAAATTCCAACCCGAAAAACTGCATGATTCAACTCACTCGCATCAACCATACACCGCTGGTGGTGAACTCCGATCTAATCGAGCTTATCGAGAACACTCCGGACACCATCCTCAGCCTCACCAACGGCCAGAAGCTGGTGGTGCTGGAACCGGTAGACGAAGTCATCCGGCTTGTGATCGATTTCCGCCGGGCGATTTTGGCGGGGCCGACGGTGAAAGAACGGGAGGCTGGTCAATAAGGTGGGCGACGAATTTGAGGGGGCGGCAAAATCGCAAAAGAAAGCAGGATCAAGGGTTGATCTGGCAACCGCATTGGGTTTGGTAGTGGCGACCGCCGGGATTTTAGGCGGACTGATCATCGAAGGCGGCAAGATCAAGGATATTGCGCAATTTACGGCGGCTTTGATCGTAATTTCGGGAACTTTGGGCGCGGTGATGGTTTCCACGCCGATGAGTGTACTGATCGGCGCCGCACGCGGATTCATGGGAGTGGTGATTGACCGTACGCAGCCCATGGACGGCCTCATCGAAGAGATGATTGGCTATGCGACCAAAGCCAGGAAAATGGGACTGGTTTCCCTGGAACGGCAAGCCATGGAAGTGACGGACCCGTTTTTGAGCAAGGCGCTCAGTCTGGCGGTGGATGGGACGGATCTGCAGGAATTGCGACGCATGCTGGAATTGGAGATCGATCTGGAACAACATCATGCCGAGGCACAGGCCAAAGTGTTTGAAAGCGCGGGAGGTTTCGCCCCGACGGTCGGCATCATCGGCGCGGTGCTGGGCTTGATTCAGGTGATGAAGAACCTGGCCAACATCGACGAAGTGGGCCACGGCATTGCGGTCTCATTCGTTGCGACGGTTTATGGTGTCGCCCTCGCCAATCTGTTTCTGCTGCCGGCGGCGGCGAAGATCAAGGCTCGGGCGCTGTCGGAAACCCTGCGCAAGGAGTTGATCCTGGAAGGAATCTGCGGCCTGGTGGAGGGACTGAATCCGAAACTGATCCGCTCGAAAATCGACGCCTATTCGCATGCAGGGGCGCACGGTAAGGCCAAAGCGAAGGCCGATGCCAACGGTGCCGGAGAGCCGGCGGGCGCGGAGGCGTAAGGCACGCAAGCAAATATGGCGCGTAAGAAGCGTGTTCCCGAACACGAAAACCATGAACGCTGGCTGGTATCCTACGCCGACTTCATCACGCTGCTGTTTGCGTTTTTTGTGGTGATGTTCGCCAGTTCCCAGGCGGACAAGGGCAAAGCGCAACAGGTCTCCGATTCCGTAAAGAAAGCCCTGGAAGGCGAGAAGATGAGCACGGTGATCGCCCAGGTCTTGGGCGGCACGGTGCACGATAAGGGCCAGGGAAACGCGATGATGAAGGGCCCGGGCGGGGCCGAAAAATCCACGGTGCAAGCGCCGGAGCCCAAGCCGGAAGCAAAACACGAAGACAAGATGGTGGAATTATTGCCATCCATGCAGGTGCTGACCAAGGAGTTAAAAGCGGAAATCGATTCGGGGCAGATCCAAGTGAGCATGGAGGCGCGGGGGCTGGTGGTGAGCTTCAAACAAGCGGCGCTGTTTCCGTCTGGCGAAGATGTGATCTCGCGCGACGCTTACGCGGCGCTGGATAAGGTTGCGGCGGCCGTGACCAAAATCCCCAATCCGGTGCGCCTGGAAGGACACACCGATGCGCGGCCGATTCACACAAAACGCTTCCGCAATAATTGGGATTTGTCCACAGCGCGCAGTATTGCGTTGCTGGAAATCTTGACCAGACGTTTCGATGTTCCACGCAAACGCCTGTCGGTAGCAGGCTATGCCGACAACGCACCCTTGGCCTCGAACGCCACCGAAGCAGGCCGCACACGCAACCGGCGGGTAGACATCGTCATCCTGAATGAACAGGGAATTTTGGCGGAACCCACGGCAGCGGTGGAGTAGGCGCGCGGCGTTAGAAATCGAGCGGCGCTTCGGCGGGCCGGTGTTGACGTTTCGCTGGTGCTGGCCGAAGACAAAACTACTTTCACCGAAGATCCCGCGTCAGCGCGCCCTGCTGCAGGCACTTGATCTCGGCTGCTGTCACCTCAGCCTTCTTGTAATACAGGGAGCGGGTAGAATAGAACCAGATGATTGAAAAAGTTCGCAAGGCAGTGTTTCCGGCGGCCGGGCTGGGCACTCGTTTCCTTCCCGCGACCAAGGCGATGCCCAAAGAGATGTTGCCGCTGGTCGACAAACCGTTGATCCAATATGGAGTAGAAGAAGCGCTGCAATCGGGCGTGCCCAACATCATCATTGTCACCGGGCGCGGCAAGAGCGCGATCGAAGATCACTTCGACGTCAGCTTTGAGTTGGAGCATTTACTGGAAAGCCGCGGCAAAAAGGAATTATTGGCGACCGTGCGCGCAGTGTCGGACATGATTAATGTTTCCTACACGCGGCAAAAAGAAGCTTTGGGGTTGGGCCACGCCGTGTTGCGTGCGCGCGAACTGGTGGGCAATGAACCCTTCTCGGTCATTCTCTCCGACGACGTAATTGACGCCGAAACGCCGTGCTTACGCCAGCTTTTGGACGTTTATGAATTTTACGCGGCACCGGTGGTTGCGTTGATGGAAGTGCCGCGCGACAAAGTTTCGTCTTACGGCATTGTGGATGCCGAGCCGGTGGCGCACAACGGCGGGCGCGATCGCCTGTATCGCATTCGCAATCTGGTGGAGAAACCGAATGCGAGCGATGCGCCGTCAAATTTGGCGATTATCGGGCGGTATATATTGACTCCGGAAGTATTCAAATCCCTGGAAACCATTGAGCCGGGCGCCGGCGGCGAGCTGCAATTAACGGATGGTTTAAAGCACGTGCTGCGCAGCCGGCCCATTTATGGCTATCGCTTTGAAGGCCGCCGTTATGATGCCGGCGATAAGCAGGGCTTTTTGGAAGCCACAGTTGAGTTCGCGTTGAAACGCCATGATTTAGGCGAGAAATTCCGATCGTATTTAAAAGGACTGACGCTTTAACTTGCCGATGCACGCGCCGATATTCGTCCTGTTGTGTACCGGCGTATTCGTTGCTGCCGATAGCGGGATCGTGGGCGCGGTGCAATCCTCTTTCTCGACCGGAAGCGATGCGCGGGCGATTGCTTTGCTGCAGTCGTATCGGACACAGAAAGGTGTGACGCCGGAATATTTGGAAGCCACTAGTTGGCTTGCTCGTGCGTACTTCATGTCGCACAATTATCCGCAAGCGGAGGGCCTGTCGCAGGAAGTGTATACGCAGGCGGTGGCTCAAATGAAAACGCGTCCGTTGGATCGTGAGCCGCACTTGCCGCTGGCGCTGGGGGCGGCGATTGAAGTGGCAGGCGAAACGCTGGCGGCAACGGGTCGGCGCAGCGAAGCGGTGACGTACCTGAATGAACAGGCAAAGACATTCGCGGCTACGTCTGTTGCGGCACGAATCCGGAAGAATTTATTGCTGCTGACCTTGGAAGGCAAGCCTGCGCCTGCGTTGGAAGGTACTGCACTGCCGAAGGGGAAGCCGGCGCTATTGTTTTTCTGGGCGCACTGGTGCCCGGACTGCAAAGCCGAAGCCCCTATTCTGCGGCAGATTTTGGCCGAGTTTCCAGCGCTGACGATGATCGCTCCGACGCAGCACTATGGGTATGTTGCGGGAGGTGTCGATGCACCGCGCGCGGCGGAGGCTGCTTATATCGAACAGGTTCGCGCGAAATATTACACAGCGCTGATTCCTCCGTCGATGCCGGTGAGCGAAAACAATTTTGTGCGCTATGGAGCGAGTACGACTCCGACGATTGTGTTGGTGGATGGGGCGGGCATTGTGCGGTTGTATCATCCGGGGGCGATGACGTATGCGGAGTTGCGAGGGGCTGTGGCGCGGGTGATGGGCGGAGCGAAGTAACAGACCGCACCGAATTTTCGATCTTCAACTCAGATTTCAGTCTTGCTGGTAACTTCGTGTTCTTGCGCTGCCAGGGGCAGAAGCAAGTCGGTCTCACAGCCAGGATTTGTACGCACCAAATGACCAACCCATAAAATCTGCGTTTCTGTCACTTTCCCGTCGGGATCGACCCGGCACTTTGAACGTTTCTTTGATGGCGGAAAGCAATTGCACCGTTGTGAGCTTCGCACATCCGCTCACCAAACCAATCGCTCCGAAAAAATGCAACCGCCACCCTTTCGAGTGGCGGTCCTGTTTTTAATTCAAGATTCTAATTTAGTGAGGCGGGCAAGCCCGACTCCTACTAGCGGGCTGCCGCGGTTGTCTGGGCCGCTTCCTTCAAGGCCTTGGCCTTGTCGGTGGCTTCCCAGGTGAAGGTGTCTTCGGTGCGTCCGAAGTGGCCGAAGGCAGCGGTTGCGCGGTAGATCGGGCGGCGCAGTTTCAGCGTATCGATCATGCCCTTGGGCGTCAGGATGAAGTTGGCGCGGACGATTTCCACCAGGCGTTCTGCGGAAACCGTGCCGGTGCCGAAGGTGTCCACCAGAACCGAAACCGGTTCTGCGACACCGATGGCATAAGCCAACTGCACTTCGCAGCGTTGCGCCAATCCAGCGGCGACGATGTTTTTGGCAACGTAACGGGCCATGTAGCAAGCCGAACGGTCAACCTTCGTCGGATCCTTGCCCGAGAAAGCGCCGCCGCCGTGACGGCCCATACCGCCGTAGGTGTCCACGATGATTTTGCGGCCGGTGAGGCCGGTATCGCCGTGAGGTCCACCGATGACGAAACGGCCGGTGGGGTTGATGTGATACTTGGTCTGCGAATCCACCATGCTGCCGCCGACGATGGGATCGATGATGTACTTCTTCACATCGGCGCGGAGCTGCTCAGTGGCGACATCGTCATCGTGCTGGGTGGAAAGCACGACGGCGTCGATCCGCTTCGGCTTGCCATCGACGTATTCGACGGACACCTGGCTTTTGGCATCGGGACGCAAATAGGTGAGCTTGCCATCGCGGCGGACATCGCTCTGCTGGCGGACCAGTTTGTGCGCCATCATGATGGGCAACGGCATCAGTTCGGGAGTTTCATCGCAAGCGTAGCCGAACATCAGGCCCTGGTCGCCGGCGCCGCCGGTGTCCACACCCATGGCGATATCGGGCGATTGGGTTTGCACGCAATTCAGAATGCCGACGGTTTTGGCGTCATAGCCCATCTTGGAATCGGTGAAGCCGATGTGGGCGATCACTTCGCGCGCCAGCTTCGGCACGTCGATGATGGCCTTGGTGGTGATTTCACCCGCCACCACGCAAAGGCCGGTGGTAACCAGCGTTTCGCAGGCAACGCGGCTCATCGGGTCCTGGGCCAATGCAGCGTCGAGAACGGCGTCAGAAATCTGATCCGCCATCTTGTCCGGGTGGCCTTCGCTCACCGATTCGGACGTAAAAATACTTCGTAGTTTTTCTGCCATATGAAGTCCTAATCCTTTCTGAAATCTTAGTAGCGGTAATGATCCGGCTTGTAGGGGCCGTCTTGCGAAACGCCCAGATAGTCGGCTTGCTTCTTGCTCAGGCGCGTGAGCTTCACGCCAATTTTTTCCAGGTGCAAGCGCGCCACTTCTTCGTCCAGGGCCTTGGGCAAAGTGTATACGCCAACCTTGTAGGTGTCCTTGTTCCGCCACAGATCCAGCTGCGCCAGGGTTTGGTTGGCAAAGCTGTTGGACATGACGAAGCTGGGATGGCCAGTCGCGCAACCCAGATTCACCAAGCGGCCTTCGGCCAACATAAAGATGCTGTGCCCGTCGGGGAAGGTGTACATGTCCACCTGTGGTTTGATGTTGGTGCGCTTCACGCCTTTGTCGTTATTCAGCGGGTCGATCTGGATTTCATTGTCGAAGTGGCCGATGTTGCAGACGATGGCCTGATCCTTCATCTTCGACATATGCTCCAGCGTAATGATGTCTACGTTGCCGGTGGTGGTGACGTAAATATCACCGCGGCCCAGCGTATCTTCCACGGTGGTGACTTCGTAGCCTTCCATCGCTGCCTGCAGAGCGTTGATGGG
Organism: Terriglobia bacterium; assembly: GCA_025350105.1. Taxonomy (GTDB): domain Bacteria; phylum Acidobacteriota; class Terriglobia; order Bryobacterales; family Bryobacteraceae; genus Palsa-187. The sequence continues at coordinate 18,908 of JANXYJ010000111.1, forward strand.
ATCGATCTCGGTAACGATGACGCGAGCACCGAAGCCGCGCAGCGATTGCGCCGAACCCTTGCCCACATCGCCATAGCCGCAGACCACGGCCACTTTGCCAGCCACCATGACATCGGTTGCGCGCTTGATCCCGTCGGACAGCGATTCGCGGCAACCATAAAGGTTATCGAACTTGCTCTTGGTGACGGAATCGTTCACGTTGATCGCAGGCACCAGCAGCTTGCCGTCCTGATGCATCTTATACAGACGATGCACGCCGGTGGTGGTTTCCTCCGAGACGCCGCGCCAGGCCTTTACAATGGGGCGCCAGTGATTCGGGTTTTCCGCGTGAACTTTCTTCAGCAGATCCTTGATCACCTTTTCTTCGTGGCTCTCGGAAGGAGTATTGACCCACTCGCTGCCGTTTTCGAGCTCATAGCCTTTGTGCAGCAGGAGCGTAACGTCGCCGCCGTCGTCGACGACAAGCTCTGGACCTTTGCCGCCCGGGTGAGTGACGGCCTGCAGAGTGCACCACCAATATTCTTCGAGCGATTCACCCTTCCAGGCAAACACGGGAACGTTGGCGGCAGCAATGGCGGCCGCGGCATGATCCTGGGTGGAGAAAATATTGCAACTGGCCCAACGGACCGAAGCGCCCAGGTCAATCAGCGTCTCAATCAAGACGGCGGTCTGAATGGTCATGTGCAGCGAGCCGGTGACGCGGACGCCCTTCAGCGGCTTGCCTACGGCGTACTTGCGGCGGATGGACATCAGCCCCGGCATTTCGCTTTCGGCGATGGAAATTTCTTTACGGCCCCAATCGGCCAGAGACATATCGGCGACTTTGAAGTCGGTGATGGTAGCAGTACTCATTCGATCTCCTTCTTAGGAATTTTGGCGAAAACAAGCGACTAGCTGAGTAGACATGTATCTACGAATCTAGATATGTTGATATATTAGAACATCGAAACCCATGCCGTCAATGCTGCAAAATCTTCGCCTACTGGCCGATCCCAGCCGCCTGCGCATTCTGCTGTTGTTGGAACGCGAAGAGCTCTCCGTGGCCGAATTGCAGGAGATTCTCAGCATGGGGCAAAGCCGTATTTCCACGCATCTTTCGCAGATGAAGCACGCAGGACTGGTCGAAGACCGGCGCAGCGGCAAGAGCATTTTGTACCGGATGGTGCATCGCAAGGCGGGCGAAGCCAAGCCATTCGCGCAGCTACTGGAAGTGCTGCGGACAGCGGCGGCGGAGATCCCAGAAGCCGAAAATGACGCGGAGTCGTTGCGGCTGGCCATGCGCAGACGGCAGGACCGTGTGCGCGCCTACTTCGACGAATTGGCCGGCAAATTTGGCCGCCACTATGTGCCCGGACGTAGCTGGGAAGGACTGGCAGAAACACTGCTGACACTGATGCCGGCATTAGTAATCGCGGATCTGGGCGCGGGCGAGGGAACCTTTTCTCAATTGCTGGCCAGACGCGCGAAGAAAGTAATCGCCATCGACAATGCGGAAAAGGTGGTGGAATATGGCTCCGCTTTGGCGCGCAAGCATGGCGTGAAGAATCTGGAATATCGGCTGGGCGATATCGAAAACATTCCCATCAAAAACGATACGGTAGACTTGGCGTTCTTCAGCCAGGCGCTGCATCATGCCACCCACCCGGGACGCGCGGTGGCGGAGGCTTACCGCATCGTGAAGCCCGGTGGGCGGATCGTGATTCTGGATCTACTACGCCACAACTATAATGAGGCGCGTGAGCTGTATGCGGACGTGTGGCTGGGATTCACTGAACTCGAAGTAAGCCGTTTTTTGCGCGAGAACGGGTTCAAAAAGATCGAATCGTCCATTGTGCATCGCGAAGCGGAGTCGCCCCACTTCGAGACGCTGCTGGCTATGGGAGAAAAGTAGTTCAATCTAATTCCCACGTTCTGAACTCACATTGATGACGAGCAAGGTCGACGCGTCTCCCAACAAACGTTACACCTTCCAACTTCAGGCGGAGTTTTTGTTCTGCACCCGCGGCGCCCGGCAATTTGATTTCACCACCAGCCCCCAGAACACGCTGCCAAGGCAGTTCACCGGGCGCAACGGTGTGTAGCAGATTAGCGACGGCCCGATGATACCGCGGATACCCTGCGGCCGCGGCCACCTGCCCGTAACTGGCCACTTTGCCCCTGGCAATAGACTTGATCACGCGCGTAAACGCCTCATCGCGAGCCTGACTCTTGCGCATTCCGTCTTTCAGGATGCGGCGATCCAGGTCGCTGCGCCATTGCTCAGGTGATTGCGTTTTTTGGGGGCGCGCGGACATCTCTTATCAACATACGACAATAGAAGCACATGGCGATTCTGTATTCCTACTTGAAGCACTATTGGAAACTGGTGGCGGCGGCCTTGGTGCTGGCTGCGATCAATCAAGTCTTCTCTTTGTTGGACCCTTTGATCTTCCGGCATATCATCGATTCCTACGCTACGCGATACAAAGAATACTCGAGTGCGCAATTCATTCGAGGGGTAAGCCTGCTGTTGTTGGCCGCGGTCGGCGTGGCGTTTGTATCGCGCGTGGCCAAGAATTTTCAAGACTACTATGTAAACGTCATCACGCAGCGGGTGGGAGCAAGTCTTTACACCGATGGCATCCGGCATTCGCTGGAACTGCCTTACACTTTATTTGAAGATCAACGCAGTGGCGAGACTCTTGGCAAGCTGCAAAAAGTTCGTACGGATGTGGAGAAACTGATTGCGCTGGCGGTGAACCTGGCGTTCACCACGCTGATTGGTTTGGTGTTCGTGCTGTTTTATGCGGCGAACGTGCATTGGTCGGTGGGCCCAGCATACTTATTGACCGTGCCTCTGCTGGGCGGATTGAGTTCCCTGCTCAGCCGCAAAATCAAAGAAGTACAAAAGCAAATCGTTCGCGAAACGACTGCGCTGGCGGGAGCAACCACGGAGTCGCTCCGCAACATCGAACTGGTGAAGAGCCTTGGCCTTGCCCAGCAGGAGATTGAACGGCTGAATTCGACGACGGCGAAAATCTTGAAGTTGGAGCTGAAAAAGGTCCGCTATTTGCGCAGCTTGAGTTTTGTACAAGGGACCTGCGTGAACCTGCTGCGGACGTCGATTCTCTTTCTGATGCTATACCTGATTTTTACGCAGCGCATCAGCGTGGGACAGTTCTTTTCTTTGTTTATCTATTCCTTCTTTATCTTTGGGCCGCTGCAGGAATTGGGCAACGTGATCAACGTCTATCGCGAAACCGAAGCTTCGCTGGCAAACTTCGAGGACTTGCTGAAGCTGCCGGTGCAGCCGAAGCCAGAGAATCCGATAGCGCTGAGCTCCCTGCAAACCTTGCGTTTTGACGACGTGACGTTCCAGCATCAATCGGCAAATAGCCCAGCGTTGAGCGGCATTTCGTTTCAGGTGGAGCGGGGCGAGACCATTGCATTCGTCGGTCCCTCGGGGTCCGGGAAAACTACACTGGTGAAATTGTTAGTGGGACTGTATTCGCCCAAAACCGGGCACATTTTCTACAACGGGACGCCGGAAAACCAAATTGCGATTGAAGATTTGCGCGAGCGCATCGGTTTCGTGACCCAGGACGCGCAATTGTTTTCGGGATCGATACGAGAAAACTTGCAATTTGTCCGGCCCAACGCAACCGACGCCGAATGTTTGCAGGTTCTGCAGCAGGCCGCGGTGGACGGATTACTGAAGCGTGCCGATCGCGGTTTGGACACCATGATTGGCGAAGGCGGTGTAAAGGTTTCCGGCGGAGAAAAGCAGCGCTTGTCGATCGCCCGCGCACTTCTGCGTCGACCGGAACTGATGGTGTTTGACGAAGCAACGTCGTCACTCGATTCGCTGACCGAAGAGGAAATCAGCCAGACCATTCGCGATGTAGCTGCAACCCGCGATGCCATCACCATTCTCATTGCGCATCGGTTATCGACGGTGCTGCATGCCGATTGTATCTATGTATTGGAGCGCGGCCGCATTGCGGAATCGGGAAGACACGACGAACTGCTAGCCAACAAGGGCTTGTACTACGCGATGTGGCGACAACAGGTGGGAGAAGGACGGGAGTACTTGGGAAACGGAGCTCCGTCGATCACGACGCCCCGCCTCCCGTTGGAAACAGCTGTCAGGCCCAGCTAAAGCCGTGCTTGGACAAAGGCAGCGAGCGGAAGCGCTTGCCCGTGGCTGTAAACAGCGCATTGGCGATCGCGGGAGCCACCGGCGGCATGGCTGGTTCACCCAATCCGGTGGGCGGATTGTTGGTCTTCAGGAAATGCACTTCAATTTCCGGCGGCGCTTGAATCAGGCGCGTGGGCGGATATTGATGGAAATTGGTGTTGGTAACGCGGCCCTTCTCCACGTTGATTTCCCAGGCCATGGCGTGGCTCATCCCCTCAATCACGCCGCCTTGGCACATGTTCTCGGCGGAACTGGGGTTGACGATCTGGCTGCCAATATCGCCCACCACGTATACCTTGTGGATCTTCACCTTGTTGCCTTCCACGCTCAGATCAACCACGTGTGCGAAGTAGCCGCGGTGGCTGAATTGGAAAGCGGTACCCATGGCGCGGCCTTTGGGCAAAGTCTTCTTACCCCAACCGGAGACATCGCGGACTTTTTCGACGACGCCGCGCATGCGCTCGGCGTCAAATTCGAAGCCAGCGGGCATGGGCGTGGGATTGGTGTTGGTGATTTTCGGGTTCGACAGCATCGCCAGGCGAAACTCGATGGGATCCTTGCCGGCGGCGTGGGCCAGTTCATCAATGAAGCTTTGGATGACGAAGCAGGTTGCGTTGGTGCGCGGCGCACGCATGGCGAACGTCGGCACGCCGTTGTGCATGGTGCTGGCCTGGTACTGGAAGTTATTCACGAAGCCGCCCGGAAATTCATTGGGAGCCATCTGCGCTTCGTTCGGAATCTTTTTGTCATCGCCAAACGTGACGAAGTGGGTCTTCCAAGCCACCAGCTTGCCGGAATTATCCAAACCGCCCTTCATGTAGTGATAGCCTGCGGGACGATAATGATCGTGCTGCATATCGTCTTCGCGGGTCCACAGAAGTTTTACGGGCTGGCCCACCACTTTAGCAATCCACGCCGCTTCCATGGCGTAATCGTTGGTTAAGCGGCGGCCAAAACCACCGCCAGTACGCATTAAATGCCAGGTAATGTTTTCCTGCGGGATCTTCATCTCCGCAGCCACCTGGGTGCGGCCGGCCATGGGAGTCTGGCTGGGTGCCCACAGTTCCAGTTTGTCGCCGTCCCACTTAGCCAGGCAATTTTCAGGCTCTAGCGGAGCGTGCGAAAGGAACGGATAAGAATAGGCCGCGTCCACCACTTTTGCTCCAGCCAATGCTTTCTCGGCATCGCCATCCACACGTACGTCGAACGCAGCGGGACCTTTCGAAAGTTCATCGGCTTTGGCCTGGAATCCAACGCTGCTTTGCGCTACCGTTGGACCTTCGTCCCAAACCACCTTCAGCCTTTTGCGCGCGGTGTTGGCCTGATACCAGCTATCGGCGACGATGGCCACACCTGGCATCAATCCGGTCAGCACATCCGTACCCTCGACGATGAAAGCGTGCTTCACGCCCGGCATAGCTTTGATCTCGTCGAAATTCGCGCTCATCGGTTTGCCGGCAAACACCGGGCACTTTTGATACACCGCCCACAGCATGTTGGGTACGGTGAAATCGATGGAGAAGATGGGCTTGCCCGTTACGATAGGATTTATATCGTAGTTGTGAATGGGCTGGCCGATGATCTTATAATCCTTCGGATCCTTGGGCGTGACGGTTTTCTGATCGGGCGGCGTCATCGTGGCAACCTTCGCGGCGAACGAACCGTAAGTGGCCGTCTTGCCCGACGCCCGGTGCATCACTTTACCGGACCCTGTTGAGATTTCAGAGGCCGGTACTTTCCATTCTTCCGCGGCGGCGTTGACGAACATGGCGCGGCCGGCGGCGGCCATCTTGCGAATCGGGTCCCAGTTGGTGGGCAGCGCGGTGCTGCCGCCGGCCACTTGAGGGCCGTATTTGACGGTGTCGAGATCGCCCTGCACGATGCGAACGTCTTTCCAGTCGACATCCAACTCATCGGCGATGATCATCGGCAAAGTGGTCTTGATGCTTTGGCCGATTTCGGGATTCTTCGCAACGATGGTGAAGACGTTATCTCGCGAAACGGTGATAAAGTTTTGCGGGGACCACTGGGCCGGCGGCGCACCGGGTGCTTGCGCGTACAGCGAAGAGCTTGGGCTATCGAGAAATCCCAGCATCACTCCGCCACCGGCGACGGCCGAGACCCGCAACAGGAAGGAACGGCGGTTAATGTCGTTTTTAGTAATGTTTTTCATGACTGGCCTCCTTATTTAACGGCTCGCCGTTTCTACCGGCTTCTTGGTCTGAACACTGGAACTGGCAATGGTGGCCGCTTTGTGAATGGCCTGGCGGATGCGCAGGTAGGTCCCACAGCGGCACAAGTTGCCGTTCATGGCTTTATCGATATCGGCATCGCTGGGCTTGGGGTTGGAAGCCAGCAGTGCGGAGGCCGACATCATCTGTCCGGCCTGACAATAGCCGCATTGCGGAACGTCCAGTTCCATCCAGGCTTGTTGCACCGGATGCGAACCGTCCACCGAAAGTCCTTCAATGGTGGTCACCGCCGCGTCCACTTTCGAAACCAAAGTCTGGCAGGAACGCACTGGCTTGCCGCCCACATGCACTGTGCAGGCGCCGCACAGTCCGGCGCCACAGCCGAACTTGGTGCCTTTGTAGTTCAGAACGTCGCGCAGAACCCACAGCAGGGGCATTTCCGCGGGGACGTCGGCAGTCAGCAACTTGCCGTTTACCGTCAGCTTGTAAGCCATATGGTTTGCTCCAGAGAATTTGAAAATCGTGCTTTGACTTTTTGCACCCTGGTTGCCAGTCGTTATCTAAAGACGAATTCTGGACAAACAACCCCCAAAATACCAAAGTCGGGGCCAGCGTATCATTGCGCGCAAAGCGAAGTCAAGCGCTGCCGGCAACTCAGTGCCAGCAGATCAAGAAGGCGGCCCCGTGGTGAGATCCGGAACGATCAGTGGCGGGGCGGCGGGTTCCCTTTCAGCCGGCGCATCGCCGTCCGCCTCAGCAAAATATTGGCGGTACAGGTCCATGTCAAAAATGTTGGCCATCTGCACGTCTTTCAGCGGCAGGGTAATGACAAAGTCAGCCGAATTGCAATCCGGATCGCTGTAGACCTCTTCGTAAAGCACTGCCTGGACGGTGCGGAGGGAGTCCTTTTCCCGGTAGCCGCTGACGAGGGGCAACAGGCGGAAGTAAAGCTCTTGGGGATCCAAATTGGGAGATTCCGCCACATAGCCCACATACCATTTTCGATTGGCCAGGGTGATGGAGATTGGCCGCTCCTCTTGCTCGGCTTCATGCAGCAATCGCGTGAGCGAATTGCCATGACGGCGGACTTCCATATCCTTAGCTTTTTCGCGACTGATAAAGAGGTTCAGCACGAACGCGAGGAGAGGCCCCAGCACCAGCGCCCACGCCGCGGTATCGGATTCCTGCCAGGGGAACAGTTGAGGCCAAAGGGACCATGCCCATCTGCCGATTCTGGTTGGGCCGGTAAGAATAATGATCACCCGGGCCAAAATTCCCAAAATCGTACCCGCAATGGCCGATTCAACCAGTAAGCGATACCCGTCGATGCGCTGGGCATGGAAGCGCCAATAATAGCTTAAGTGGAGTAGCAGGAATCCGCCCAAAAGCGGCAACAGAAGCAGGTTGTACGGCATCGCCGAAACCTTGGCAGCAGCGGCTTAGGCGACCGCTTTCGTGCGGCGCAGGATGGTGATCCGTCCGCTAGACTTCAAGTTTTTGGTAGCTTCCGACAATCTACCCAAAGCCTCTTTTACTTTCGGGCTACGAATCAAGGCATTGGTATCCACAATTGTGCGGCCATCGCCGGTGACGTGCGAAATGCTAACGCGTGAGATTTTGTCTTGTGGCATAAACCAAACCCGATCTACCTTCAGGCTATGATCACCTTCAGGCTATCATCTGCCTTCAGGCTATCATCAAAAGCCTGGAGTTTTCAATAAGAATTACACGCAATCCGGTGCTTTCAAAACTACTTGGCCGCTGCGGCTAGTGCCCGCCGCGCTGCGGAGTGCCCGTGAACTTCTTCATGAGAAATGCCGCCGGCACCATCACCGCCGCTACGAGAGCGAAGACGTACATGGCGTCGACGTAGCCCAGCATGGCGGCCTGGCGCTGCATGGCGCCATAAATCATTTGATGCGCCATGTGGGTGGCAATAACGGGGTCGTGACCCTGGGCTTGGAAGGCTTGCGACAAGCCGGTGGTGCTTTGGCGAAAAGCGGAATCGAACTGGCTGGTGTGCGAGGCCAACACGCTTTGATGAAACTGCGCCCGTCGCGCCACGATCACCGAAACGGCGGAAATACCCAGGCTGCCCCCCAGATTGCGAGCCAGATTGGTCATGCCGCTGACGTTATTGTTCTTTTCGCGCGGAATGCCCACGTAGCACAGCGTCTGAATGGGAATGAACAGGAACCCCATACCGACGGATTGATAGATGCGAAACCGCATGGCGGTGCCGAAATCAATGTCCAGGTTCCAATTGGTCATATACAAAAGAGAAGCCGCCAGGCTGGAAAATCCAAACACGATCAGCCAGCGAGCATCCATCTTGCTGACAATGCGGCCAATGAAAGGCATGGTAGCGATGATCACCAGGCCGCCCGGCGAAAGCACCATGCCGGCCTGCTGCGCCGTATAGCCCATCAAAGTCTGCAGCAATTGCGGAATCAGCACCGTAGCGCCATACAGAGACGCGCCCAACATGAACATCATGCCGCAAGCTACCGCAAAATTGCGATTGGCCAGCAGACGGATATCCAGCACGGGATGCGGATGATAATATTCCCAAATGATGGCGGAGATCAAACACACTGCCGCGATGGTGGCAAAAAGCACGATGAACGGGGAAGAAAACCAATCCTCGCGTTCGCCTTTGTCGAGCGTAACCTGCAGTGCCCCAATACCGGTGGCCAGCAACAGCAGACCCAGATAATCCACCGTCAGCATCTTTTTGCGCGCGGCTTCCAGAAACGGTGGATCTTCCAGCATTCGCCCGCTCAGGAACAACGACACAATCGCCACCGGCACGTTGATCAAAAATAGCCAGCGCCAATTGAAGTTATCGGTGATGAAACCGCCTAGCGTTGGCCCGATCACCGGCGCTACCACCACGGCCATGGCGTAAACCGAAAATGCCTGGCCGCGCTTTTCAGGCGGGAACGTATCGGCCAGAATCGCCTGCTCCGTGGGAGCCAATCCCCCGCCCCCCAATCCCTGCAGCACCCGGAAAAACACCAACATCGGCAGGCTCTGCGCCAATCCGCACATCAGCGAACTGACGCCGAACAGCACCACGCAAGTCATATAAAAACGCTTGCGGCCAAACTTCGTCGAAAGCCACGCGCTGATGGGCAGGATGATCGCGTTGGCCACCAGGTACGAACTCAGCACCCAGGTGGCTTCATCCTCGGTGATGGACAAATTGCCTGCAATATGCGGTAGCGCCACGTTGGCAATGCTGGAATCCAGCACTTCCATGAAGGTGGCCAGGGTCACCGTCATGGCGATGGCCCAGGGATTGAAGCGCGGTTTCCAGTCCGCCTTGACTGGCTCCGCGACTGTGTCTGACGGCGTGGTGCTCATGCGTTTCTTACTGCAAACCGTCCATTACTGTAGGCTAACCACTGGCACCACGGACATGCCGGGGCGCAGCAGATGGTCCTTGTCCTGGCTAGGATCAATGGAAATGCGCACCGGAATACGCTGGACCACCTTCACGTAGTTGCCGGTGGCGTTTTCCGGCGGCAGCAAACTGAACTTGGCGCCGCTGGCGCCGGCCACGCGTTCCACCTTCCCGGTGTAAACCTTGCCATAGGCGTCCACGTCCAACTTCACGCTTTGGCCGGGTTTCATGCGGCGCAGTTGCGTTTCCTTGAAATTGGCGGTGACGTACAAACCATCCAGCGGAACAATGGCCATCATCTCTTGACCCGCGCCCAGGTTCTGGCCCACGTTCACCGTCTTCTTACCCACCACGCCACTAATCGGCGCGACGATCGTCGTGTATTGCAAATTCAATTGCGCCTGTTCCAGTTGCGCGCGGTATTGTTCCACTTTCGCCGAACCCGCCTTCACTTTCGATTGCGTGATGGACACCTGCTGAGGACCCGTCATGGCGGCCTCCACGCTGGCATCGGCTTGCGATAACTTCGCGCGGGCCTGTTCCACCGCAGTCTGCGCGGCAACCATCTGCTGCTGCACTTCATTCACCGCGGCCCGTTGCGCATCCACCGTGGCTTTCGCAGCATCGGCGGCCGCTACGGATTGATCGTAAAGCTGTTTGGAAATTTCGTCCTTGGCGACCAGTGCCTTGTAGCGCTGAACGTCCTGGGCGGCTTTGTTCGCGTTGGCCTCGGCCACCTTGACGTTGGCCTGGCTCACCGCCATCCGCGCCTGCAAAGTGCCCAGCTGATTTTGCGCCAACGTAACGCCAACGCTAGCGTCCTGGTGAATGGATTTCGCGATGTTCAAGGTGCTGGCCGTGGTGGCGTTGGTTAGCGGTACATCGGTGCGCGAACTTTCCAAACCCGCCAGTGCGTCGCTCAAGTCGGCCTTCGCCTTGGCAATTGCCACTTCATGATCCTTCGGATCCAGCCGCACCAGAACATCGCCCTCTTTTACCAATTGCTGGTCGGCGACGTTCACCTCCACCACATGCCCGGGAATGCGCGAACTGATGGAGTAGATGCTGCCGTCGATTTCCGCGTCGTCGGTGGATTCGGTCTTTTGCATCTCCGTCCAGGTGTAATAGCCGCCTCCGGCGAAGACCAATAGCACCAACGCTGCAATTGCGTATTTCATTCCTATTTCGCTCCTAAAAATTGTTTGACGCTCGCTTCGGTAGCGCCCACCGCCCGTGCCAAGGCGACCTTCGCCAGATTGTGCCCATACCGGCTGGCGATCACGCTTTCCTGCGCATTCGCCACCGCGTCCTGCGCTTGCACCACTTCAATATTGTCCGTGACTCCCGCCGCGAAACGATCACGCGCCTGCGCTAAGGTTTGCTGGGCTAGATCCAGATTGCTTTCGGCCACCGCCACCTGATCGGAGGCAGTCTTCAAATCCAGCAGCGCCGTGCGAATTTCGACATCGATACGGCGGTCCAGATCGGCGATTTCATTTTTGCGCTGGTCAATCACCGCATCGGCCTGGGCCACGTCAGCATGGATGCGGCCGCCGTCGAAGACGTTCACTTTGATGGATCCGGTAAAGGCAAAAGTCTGATGCAACTGCGCTTGATTCACCCCGTTAAAGCCATAATTTCCGCTCGCCGTCAGTGTGGGATAGCGTTGCGCCAGCGCCGCGTCGCGGGTCATCTTGGCGGCTTCCAGTTGCGCTTGCAAGCTCCGGTAATCCGCACGCCCCAGCCGCGCGCGTTCCAACATTTGTTCCGGGGACATGCTTTCCAGCGGCGCATAGGGAGCATCTTCGGCCAAGTCAAAACTCTGCGCCGGCGGCAAGCCAATCACCCGCGCAAACTGCAGTTTGTTTTTGGCGAATTGATTTTCGGCGGTGAGCAACTGCTGTTGCCGGCCTCTTAATTCCACCTGCGAACGGAGTTCATCGATAGCCGGAGAAACGCCAGCAACGTGCTGATCATGTGCCCGTTCAAACAGAGCCTGCGCCGTGCTCACTTCAGACTTGGCGGCGTCCACACGCGCTGCCGATGCCAGAATATTCAAATAGCCGCTGGCCACTGCTTCCACCACCAGATCGCGCGAGTCCTGTGTGCTCAATTCCGAAGCGCGAGTGTTTTGCTCTGCCACTTTCAAGCGAAGACGCGTGGCCCGATTGTAAAGATCCGTTTCGGCGAAGGCGCGTAGGTCGGCATAACCGAACGGACCAATGATGCTGGGAATGCCGGGAAAACGGAAACCAAAAACCGCCAAATTGTTCTCCTGCACGTTTTGCGACACACCTGCATTTACCGTCGGTAACAGCGCGCTCAAAGCCCGCATGCGGGCAACCCGCGTGAATTGGTCGTTGGTCTGCTGCTCCAACACCGCCAGATTGTTGCGGATGCCGCGCTGAATCGCGTCGTCCAAAGTGAGCTTTAGCGGCGTCTGACTCGGCGCCGCCGTTTGCGCCCGCAGTCCACCGCCCACCACCCCAATAGCAAGGAAACCGCCGATGACTACACCAATACGCACATATCGAACCATGTTTGAATTAAACCTGTTCCTAACGCTGTACCGCGGAAACGCTACCTCTTGGATGAGCGAATCGCCGTTTGCGATGCTGATATTTCTATTCTAACGGCAAATGTGTTCAAACGACCAGAAATGGGTTTCAGTCCGCGATATACTGATGCGGACGTTGCCGTTTGCCTGCACGTTCGAAGGAGAACCCTCATGCGACCTACCCTTGTCATGGGATTTATTTGTGCTGGCCTCTCCGCCCATGCGGCCATTCCTGAACCGATTTCGATTGACAGCGGGAAGATCACCGGCACTGCCGCGACTGGCGCGGACGTTCGGGTTTTCAAAGGTATCCCCTACGCCGCGCCGCCCGTTGGCGAATTGCGTTGGAAAGCCCCGCAGCCAGTGGCTCCTTGGGACGGCGTTCGCAAAGCCGAAAGTTTCGGGCATGTTTGCATGCAGAATCAGCCCCCCGCCGCAACTCCCGGTCCCAGCGAAGATTGTTTATACCTAAACGTTTGGACCGCCGCCAAATCCTCCCACGAAAAACGGCCCGTCATCCTGTGGAACTACGGCGGCGGCTTCTACGTGGGAAGCGGCTCGCAGGCCATGTACGACGGCGAAGCCCTGGCGCGCAAGGGCGCCGTGGTGGTCACCTACAACTACCGGCTGGGCATGTTCGGATTTTTCTCGCATCCGGAATTGGCGAAAGAATCTGGCCATAACTCTTCCGGTAATTACGGCATGATGGACGCAGTGGCGGCGCTGCGCTGGATCCACAAAAACATCGCCGCGTTTGGCGGCGATCCGGATCGCGTCACCATTGACGGGGAATCCGCCGGGGCGATCATGGTGGCCGCGCTGGTGGGCTCGCGCGAAGGTAAAGGACTGTTCAAGCGCGCCATTGCGCAAAGCGGGGCATTCATGGGCATCGGCATCGCGAAAAACATCACCCAGTCTGACGCAGAAGAGGCGGGAATCAGGTTAGCGGCGGAGTTGGGCGCGCCATCGCTGGCTCAGTTACGCGCAAAATCTGCCGCGGAGCTATTAAAGAACGGCCACGGCGAGAGTCTGGTGATTGACGGCTGGTATATCCCGGAAGACTTGTCCACCATCTTCAGCCAGGGCAAACAGAATCCGGTAGACATTTTGATTGGTTCAAACCGCGACGAAGGCACCTTCTTCATTCGGCCAGGCACCGGCAATGCCCAGGAGTTTTTGAGCAAGACCCGCACGCGTTTTGGCGACATGGCCGATGGCTATCTGAAAACCCATCCGGCGGCGTCAGATTCCGAGGCCCAGGCGTCCAGCCTGTCCGCTGTTCGCGACGAACTGGGTTGGCACATGCGCACTTGGGCACAGTTGCAAAGCCAGCGCGGCGCCAAGGCGTACTGGTATTACTTCACGCACGTTCCGCCCACTGCTCCAGGGCAACCTTCGCGCGGAGCCACGCACACAGCGGAAATCCGCTACATGTTTAACACGCTGGATCCGCGCGCGCCGCTCACCGAGACCGACAGCATGTTGGCCGCTACCATGACGTCCTATTGGGTGAACTTCGCTGCCACTGGCAACCCCAATGGGAAGGGATTAACTCAGTGGCCGGCGTACGACGACAAGAAGAACGCGCAGCCTTTGGTGTTGGGCGATCACATCGGCGTGGGTACGGGGATCGACCCGACGGTGCTGGCGTTTTTTGATGGCTTCTACGCCAAGCAGTCCGCACACTAAAACTAACGCAGGTTGTAGTTGTGAACGGCGAGACTGGACGTCACGCCAGCACTGGCCACGTTGACGATGGTGAAGAACTTCGCCGCCCGCGGATACTTCTTCACCAGAACATACTCCACACCGGCCGCAGCCGCAACGGCACCGAACTTGATGCCCGCCGCTTTCATGCCAAATCCGCCGTTTGCATCCGCCAGCAACGGATTCAGCTCGCGATGTCCCCAGGAACTGTGAGCATCCAGCACCTGACTGCCAACCAGAGGAGCTAAACTCACCACCCAGCGGCGTTTCCACGTTGCGTTGTCCCTCGAAATGTTCTCCATCGCCTTCTCAATCGGCGAGTTCGCTCGGGGGAACATGACGGCAGCCGGAGCAGGCAGCGTCTGACCGAAAGCCCCAAGCGAACCAATCCCAGCCGCCAGCAAAGCAATTTTGCGGAAAATAATCACAGCCGAGAATAAGCTGGTTCGGAAGACCGATCAAACCACTTGGTTCCAAGTACTGGATAGGCGGTACCTGCAGACTGTAGTACGCCAGTAATCTCGCAGGCCTGCGATAACCGCGCTAAAATCGAAACTCAGACTGGAGAATCATATGACCAACAATACTTTCACCAACCAGTCCTTTCACGCCCTCTAGCAAACGGCGGAAGGGCTTCCCCTCCGAAACGCACGTGAAACGCGGATCACGCGTGGTTCACGGCGATAAAGATTTACTGGAAAAACTGGGCCGAAATGACCCGTGCCCCTGCGGGTCCACGCGCAAGTTCGCCAAGTGCTGCCTTCGGCACAGGCAATTATGACGGCGCAAATCGCAACTACTTCTTTCAGGGAGTAGTGCTCAGCAGGGTAGCTCCGGTCGCCAGACCGGAGCACCGAGATCGTCGCTCAAATTCCGCGTTTACCGCGGCTGCGTCAACACATCAATCAGCGCCGGTTCGCCCGCCTTCACTCTTGCGATGCTGCGCTTAATCGCCGGACCCAAATCCTTCGGGTCGCTAATCGGACCCTCGCTGTACATGCCGTACGTCTCCGCCATCTTCGCGTAGTTGATGAACGGATCTGTAAACGAGGTCCCGATGTGCGAACGGTCGATCCCGCGGTTTTGCTTATTCGCCACCATCTGCACGTACATGCGCTCCTGGTGATAGCCGCGGTTATTGTGCACCAGCGTCAACAGCGGAATCTTATGATGCGCCGCGGTCCACAAAACTCCGGGTGCATAGTTCAAATCGCCGTCAGAATTAATATTGATGGTCAAACGCCCGTGCTTCTTGTTCGCCAGCGCCGCGCCCACTGCGGCCGGCGCGCCATAACCAATGCCGGCCGCACCTTGCGCCCCGATGTAGTGGTAATTCTTCTTGGCATCGAACAAACGCGTCGACCAATAGCTGCTATAGCGATCGTTCGAAACCAGTGACCAATCTTCGTTCTTTACCTGATTCCACAACTCCGCAGCCAGCCGCGCCGTGGCAATCGGACTCGCATCAAAGCCCACGGCAGCTGCCTCTAAATTGAACCGCCGCGTTTTCTCATTGGCTTCGGCGATCTTGTTTCCACGCAGCGCCAGCGCCGCGCGGCGATCCGCCGTCAGCAGCTTCTTCACCGCTTCAATCAGAGCGGGCAAAGTGGCTTCGGCATCGCCCATGATGCTCAAATCGCTTTCACTATAGCGCCCGAAGTCCTGGTAGTTCGATTTGTGATTCAGCTCAATCGCCGAAATGTTGATGATCTTTGCTCCCGGCTTCATCACCGAATGTGACTCCATGCCAAATTTATTCAGCCCGGTCATGGTGTGCGTGATGGTCCACATCTCCTGTGCTTCCAAGCCCAGCACCACATCGGCGTCGCTCACTTTCGCCGTGATGGGATCGCCCGTCGGCGGCGCATACAAACGATGCCCAGTTGGGAAATTCATGCGCAACCGCTGGTCTTGCACGCGGCACTGCAACAGGTCAGCCAGCTCAACTAAAAGCTCGATGCCGTGCGGCGTGCGTGCGCAACGCCCGGCCACAATCACCGGATTCTCCCCGGCCACCAGCATCTTCGCCGCCTCATTCACCGCGCCGGTATCACCCTGCGGCGGCGCGCTCATCACCAGTTTCGGAATCCGCAAATTCTTTTCCGTGATCGGCTCTTCCTGCAGCGCGCCGTCGGCCACAATCACCACTGGCTCATACGGAGGCGTCATGGATATTTTGTACGCCCGCACCGCGCTCTCGGCGAAGTGCGAAAGCGTCACCGGCGTGTCGTCCCACTTCACGTAATCGCGCACCATCGCGGCGGCATCCTGCACACTGTGATACCAATCCGCCGACCCGCGCCGGTAGTTGATGTCCAGCAAATTCCCCAGAATGATATACACGGGCACGCGATCGGCATAGGCGTTGTAGATCGCCATCGATGCATGCTGCAGCCCCACCGTCCCGTGGGCCATGATCATCATCGGCCTGCCTTCAATCTTGGCGTAACCGTGCGCCATCGCAACCGAAGACTCCTCGTGCAGGCAGGTCAAAAACTCCGGGTCTTTATTATTACCGTAGTTGATTACCGCTTCATGCAGCCCGCGAAAGCTGGTGCCGGGATTCGCCGCGCAATAATCAATACCCAGGCTCTTGATCACGTCCACCATGAAATCTGCGCCGCAACGAGCGTTGTCCGTGACTTCGGCAGGCGCAGTTTCAGGCTTCGCGGTAACTGTACTTTGTTGCGCGAACGCCACCGGCGGCTTCATGCTCATGGCTCCTGCA
>JANXYJ010000130.1 GCA_025350105.1 Terriglobia bacterium
GCCGCGCGCGGCCACGGCCTGGAAACACATAACCGCCTGGCGATGGGCGACGGCCTGACGCCGATGCCCGTGCTGCAGCACGCCACGCGTCTGGACCTTGCGGCCGATGAAGTTGCCGAAGAAAGCAGAGATAGCAATGGCTAAGCTGGCCGTCATCACCGGCGCTTCCAGCGGCATCGGCGCCAGCTTCGCGCGGCAATTGGCGGCACGCGGCTATGATCTGCTGTTGGTGGCCCGCCGCGAAGACAAACTGCGGACGCTGGCCGCGGAACTGGCAGCGGTGCAAGTCGAAATCGTAGTGGCGGATCTCGCCTCCGATTCTGGCCGCGAGCAAATCGCCCAACGCATCCGTGGCGCCGCAAACCTGCACCTGTTGGTGAATAACGCCGGTTTCGGCAGCGTCGGCCTTTTTCATCAAGCCACGCTGCGGATTCAGGACGAAATGCACCGCCTGCACGTGCTCACCACGCTGGCGCTCTCGCACGCGGCGATGGAGAATCTGCTGGCGGCTCCACCAACCCAGGGCCGCGGCATTATCAACGTTTCCTCCGTCGCCAGCTTCGGGCAATCGCCGTCCAACGTCAGCTATTGCGCCACCAAAGCCTGGATGACCAGTTTCACCCAGGGCCTTGCCATCGAATTGGCTTCGCAAAATTCACCGGTGAAAGTGCAGGCGCTGTGCCCCGGCTTCACCTATTCTGAATTTCACGACAGAATTCACATGTCGCGCGATCCCATCCCCAAACAACTCTGGATGACCGCCGATTTCGTGGTCGCCCATTCCCTCCGTGCCTATGACCGCGGCCAGATCGTTGTGATTCCCGGCTGGCGCTACAAAGTCATCGTTGCGTTCATGCGTGCCATGCCATTTTCGGTGATGAAGTCCATCGCCACCTTTGCCGCCCGGAAGTATCGTAAACCGGTTTCAACATAGCCAGAACGCGTTAAACCACACGCGTTAAACCAGAACGCGTTAAACCAGACGCGTTAAACCAGACGCGTTAAAATGGTTCAGCACTATCCTTCAGGTAACATGTCCCGCATCGTCAGCAACCGCGCCGAAAAAACCGATCAGGTGGTGGTGTTGCCATCGGCGTTGGAGGATTCCAAACTCGCGCCACCCGGCACTTATCGCGTCTTCTTAGTCGCATTGCTGGTCTCCATCTTTGCCTTCTTCGCTTCGCTCGTCGTCGCCTACTGGTACCGCGCGCAGGAGATGCAGCAGTGGCAGCACATCGTTCTGCCGCGCGTGTTGTGGGTTAGCACCGCCGTCATCGCCGCTAGCAGCGCCACTTTTGAAATCGCCCGCCGCACCTACGCCCGCGGCCAATGGCGCCTGTCCTCGTATTATCTGCTGGCCACGGTGACGCTGGGCTGCGCGTTTCTGGCATGCCAGCTCACCGCCTGGCGCGATCTCGTGAAACAAGGCGCCTACCTGATGCAAAACCCGCACGGCATGTTTTTCTACCTCTTCACCAGCCTGCACGCCGCGCATTTGATCGGAGGCCTGATCATGCTGTTCGTGATCCTCTACGGCCGCAACAAACGCCGCGAGCTGGTCAGCACCGTTTGCTACTACTGGCATTTTTTGGGCCTGCTATGGCTGGGGCTGTTCGAGGCGCTGCGGACCATTGCGTGAAGCGCATTTCCTTATCAACAGCGATATTCGCCGCAGCCGTCGCTCTGAGCTCTTACCGCTCCAGCGCTCAGGATCTTCGCGACGTATCGCGTTCGACGCAGGCTATTCAGGCTTTCGCGCAGTCGCATGAAAAATTTGATGCGAATGATCTGTGTCCCCGGACAATCCACAAAAGGTCTGCTAATGAACGATCGAATAACGCGCACTGAAGAATTAAGGAGCGAATTGAGGGAGCTTCGGCAAGTTCTCCCGGAAACATCGGACACGGAAGATTATCTTGGGCTCTTCGAGGAGTTTGTTTGCGAATGCGAATTTGATCTTGCCCTGCACAACGTTTGCGATTATCTCCTGGAACCGGGTACGCCATCGGTTGCAATGGAAACCATCGTCAGGATTCAGGCACTGCATGCCACGCTGGAGGTTCAGGACGACTGCGTGGAACGGCTAAAGGCAAAGGGCCAGCTGACAATGCAAGTTAGGAAATCGCGCAAC
>JANXYJ010000141.1 GCA_025350105.1 Terriglobia bacterium
GCCGGTTTTTCCCAGAGCTTCTTTAATACGCAGGATGCGATTGGCGCCTGGACGTTCTTTATTGAGATCGCAGGTGCGCCGCCCTGCCAGTGCATCCAACTTGCCCGGCTTCGAGCGGATGGAACCGCGGATGGACCCGCGAACGACCATTTTTCGGGCGATGCTATTGGAGAGTGGAAGAAGACGGGCATTCATGACGTGAGCTTTACTCTATTGCAGAACAACATTAATGCCGATGGAAGCACCGGGGGACTTTACGCGATCAAGGGGATAATGACCATTAATCAGGACGGGGACAAAGCAACAGGCGCGTCGAAGTTCCAATTGCTGGATTCGGACGGGAAAGTAACGTTTAGCGGTACCGCTACGTTTACGGCAACGAAGCTCAAGTTGGAATAGGCATGTTGGGCGGAGCGGCGTTTCGCCCAACAACGGACAAGGGTGCACGACATAAAAGTGAGGATACTCACGCCGCCCGGTTCTCCTCCCAGAAATCTTCAAACCGGCCGTTGAGGCGGCAGCATCGCAGGGCAATGATCTCGTTGGCGCCGCGAACGGTCCAGAACATTCCGGATTGTTTCAGCCGCGATCCGATGACAGACTTGCACCCGGCTTCAATCACGCCGGAGCCAACAAAGAGTCCCTGGGCGCGGAATTGCGGATAGCGCATCCGGGTAGCGTTAGTTTCGAAGTAATCTGCTTCTTTCAAGATTTCCTCGGTTACCTTTGGTTGAGCGAGGGCATGGTCAGCGGCAATCTCGCGAAGCTTTGCCACCAGCGGTTCGATTTTGCCCTCGTCCAAGAGATCCTTCATCGGGGCCATCCAGAGTTTCTTCGCGGCCGAGTCGTTGGGGTGAAGCCAGGCGGCTACTTCCCACAGGTGCTCCCGTGCGTGATACAGATCCACGATTTGAATTGCTCCGGGAAAATGCCGGTCGGCCTGATTCCAGATCCAGATGGCTCCGTCTCCGATAACCACTTTGATCGTGGCCCACTGCCAGCCTCTGCCCCAGGCTTCGGTGTAGAGCCGGAATCCAAACTCTTCAGCAGTCTCGATCGCTCCTACGTAGGTGGTGGAATCCGAGTCGCGAATGGGCCGCCCTTCCTTGTCCAGGGTAGTTTGAGTGAACACGCAGCCGAGCTTGCACTCACGCGTGCGGGCAGGCTGTCCTTCGGTTCTTCCGGCCCTTCCTTCGGCGTCTTTGCGAACGACAGGCACCTGGACGCCGTCCATCAGCACGTACATTTTGGGAATGTTCTGTTTGGGGACCACGGGCAGAACGAGTTGCTTGGTGCGAGCGATTTCCCGCGTGTCGCGCAGGGCGATCTGAAGCCCAATGGCTTCGGAGGCGCGCTCGATGGCCTTGGCCGGAACGTCGAGCCCCGCGAGTTCCTTCATCGGCTCGCACCCGGAGGCGAAGGGCATCTCGCTGCCTACCACCGATTCCATGCGCCTCACGCCGGGCGAGGACTCCAGTCCGGCAACGCCCAGTTCGGCGTCCACCGGGCATTGCCCTTTCGAGCAATGCTCACACAGGTAATAAGGGCGGCTCAGTTCCACCGGCCCAAGCACGGTCAGAACGGTCTTCGAACGTAGTTCCTTGTAGCAAGCCGGATGGCCACAGGAACAGGGAATCGTCCGGTGAGCCTCATCCGGCGGATCGTATTGGAGCAGTTGGGTCAGCGCGGCAGCCCCAGCCTTATGCATCGCCGAGCGGATGACGGTTTCGACAGCTTCGAGGTCGAGACGGCCGGCCCGGCGGCGGTCCTGAAAGATAGCGCTTAGCAGCCGGTCTACTTCGCGGGCGATTTCCCGTTGGATCGCTTCAGCCGTTTTTTTTCCTGGGGCTCCGGCGCGGCCTCTTCCACTGGCCGCAAACGGCAGATCTTCCGGTTGATGCCGACGAGTTCACCACTCAAAGTCTGAAACCGGCGGAACTCTGCAATCTCACCTTCCGCTTTGCGGACCGCCGCCTGCGTGGGAAGGTTTTGCGTAACGGTCTTGCCGTCGACCTTCTGGGTTAGTTGAGCGTGGGGACCGTGCCCGGGGTCGTCGGGTTTGGCGCAATGGCAGCCAGGTTTTCCACAGGTGCGGAAAGCACTGGTGATGGAACCGGCCTGGAAGTCGCCGAGCTCGGAAATCTGGCGGAGCACAACGGATCTTTCATCCACAGTCGCAGTGAGCGGTTCAGTCATCGGGCCTCCTTCTCTTACAGTATATCATACTTTAAGAATTGGGGGTCAAATAAAGAAAACTCGAGATCCCTCACTTTTAAGTCGCGCACTCGGTCAATGCGGCCGTGAATGTAATGGCCGCCGAACAATGCTATGATATTTCGAGGAGTTCCTTCGATGTGCATTACAAGCGCTGTAGGCGAAGGCGGAACCAACAACAGGGCGGACTCAAAGGTGGTTCAGGCTCTCCTGAACGAGAACCTTGGCCGGCTGATCCCGTATGCCCCTCTCATTATCGATGGCGATCCCGGAAGAAAGACTCGGGACATGATAGGTGAGTTTCAAAAACGCGTACTCAACATGGCGAGCCCGACTCGCAAGG
>JANXYJ010000151.1 GCA_025350105.1 Terriglobia bacterium
CGGTGCCTATTGGAAAGGCGACGAACACAATCAGCAACTGCAACGCATCTACGGAACTTCCTTCTTCAGCAAAAAAGAGCTGGACGAATATCTTGCGAAACTCGAAGAAGCCAAGCGCCGCGACCATCGCAAGCTGGGCCAGGAGTTGGATCTCTTCAGCATCCAGGAACTCGCCGGACCGGGTTTGATCTTCTTTCATCCCAAAGGCGGCCGCATCCGCAAGATCATTGAAGATTGGATGCGCGATCAATATCTGAAGCGCGGTTACGACTTGGTTTATACGCCGCACGTGATGCGCGCCGATCTCTGGAAAACCTCCGGCCACCTGAGCCACTACGCCGAAAACATGTTCGCGGGCATGCAGCTTGACGACGCCGAATATCGCCTGAAGCCCATGAACTGCCCCGGCCACATTTTGATTTACCGTGATAAGCTCCGCAGCTATCGCGAACTGCCGGTGCGCTTGGGTGAACTCGGAACCGTTTATCGTTACGAACGCAGCGGAACGATGCACGGACTGTTGCGGGTCCGCGGATTTACTCAGGACGACGCGCATATTTTTTGCACGCCGGATCAAATCGAAGACGAAGTAGTCAGCTGTCTGGAATTTGCTCTGGACACGCTGAAGACGTTTGGCTTCGATCACTATGAAGCCGAAATTTCAACCTGGGATGGCGGAAAAAGCGGTAAATACGACGGCACTCCAGAACTATGGACGCTCGCCGAAAACGCGTTGCAACGTGCGGTGGATCGTCTGGGTATGAAAGCGCCCGTGATGCCCGACGAAGCGGCGTTCTATGGTCCGAAGATCGACGTGAAGTTGCTCGACGCGCTAGGCCGCAAGTGGCAGCTTTCTACGGTTCAGTTTGATTTCACCTTGCCCCAGCGTTTTCATTTGGAGTTCGTCGCGGAAGATGGCAAGCGCCATCAACCCTTGATGGTCCATCGAGCGCTCTACGGTAGCATCGAACGGTTCTTCGGGACGCTAATTGAGCATTACGCTGGTGCGTTTCCGCTATGGCTGGCGCCGGTGCAAATGGTGGTGATGCCGATCAC
The DNA here is from genome assembly GCA_025350105.1 of Terriglobia bacterium. Lineage (GTDB taxonomy): Bacteria > Acidobacteriota > Terriglobia > Bryobacterales > Bryobacteraceae > Palsa-187. The sequence goes on from JANXYJ010000151.1 coordinate 1,057, forward strand.
CGATCGCCAGCAGGAATACGCGAAAACGGTTCACGCCCGATTGCTAGAAGAGGGCTTCCGTTCGCACTTGGACGACCGTAAAGAAAAAGTGAACCTGAAAATTCGCGAAGCGCAACTGCAAAAAGTCCCGTATATGTTGGTGGTTGGCGATCGTGAAGCCGAATCACAAAGCGTTTCAGTGCGCCATCGCAAGCACGCTGATCTTGGCGCCAAACCGCTGGATCAATTCATCGCCGACGTCCGCCAGTTAGTAGACAACAAGACCGTCGCCGAGTAACTACTTTTTCGCGTGTTCTTTCAGCAGTTCGCGAACGGTGCTGCGGACGATGGGCTCCGGCTTTTTCATCAGCGGATCGTCGCCGAACAACTGCACGCGGACCATCCCGTTGGGGTCCACGAAAAGCAGCACTGGCACGCGCGCGCCAGCCTTGTTATCCAGGTTGACCAGTTTCCGGTACGGCGGAAGCTCGTCCAAATAGCCCACTTCAAAGTTGGGCTTGTTCTTGGTGATGAAGCCCGCTACTTTCCCGGCGGCGTCGGGTTGCACCACCACCGCCATCACTTGCAGTAACTGCGCGGCGTTATCTTCCTTAATCTTTTTAAGCAACGCGGCGGTTTCTTCGCATTCCTTGCAATCGGCGGTGACCACGGCAACAATCAACGCTCTTCCCCGAAAACGTTTCAGATCGATTTTGCTTTTACCGTTGGCAGAGTTAATCGGCACCTCGGGCAAGGGACGGCCGGGCGGCAGGCCCGCCCATGCGGTCAGCGACATCAACATCACGGCCAGGAAAGAAAGGCGAAGAGTCATCAATTCTAGTTTAGCGAATGTCTTCCTAAGCGACTCTTATTTCAACGAGTCTCTTGCTGTTCGACTCCTATTTCATTCCTATTTCAGGGAGTCTTCAACTTCGGCCAACCAATCCGGCCGCTTTAGGACGTCGCGAGGGCGGCTCCCGTCAGGCGGACCAATAATGCCTTCGCGCTGCATCATGTCCAGAATTCTGGCGGCGCGGCCATAGCCCAAACGCAAGCGCCGCTGCAGCGTGGAGGTAGACGCCTTGCCTTGTTCCAATACAACGCGCACCGCGTCCTGGTACATCGGATCTTCGGGTCCGGACATCTCTTCTTCGGCTTCGTCGTCGTCCGACGGCGGGGCCAGCAGGAAGGTCTGATCGTAGTCGGGTTCCGCTTGCTGCTTCCAGAACTCCACCACATCGTTGGTCTCCGATTCACTGACGTAGGAACCGTGAACGCGAGTCAGCCGCGAAGAGCCCGGCGGTAGAAACAACATGTCGCCTTTGCCCAACAAGTGTTCGGCGCCCATTACATCAAGAACGGTGCGCGAATCTACGCGCGTGGCCACCCGGAAACTGATGCGCGAAGGAAAATTCGCTTTGATCAATCCTGTGATCACATCCACGCTGGGCCGCTGCGTAGCCAATACCAGGTGCATACCCACGGCGCGGGCCATCTGTGCCAGACGAGTCACCGTCTCTTCCACCGCGGAGCGTTCCAGCATCATCAGATCGGCCAATTCGTCGATCAAGATCAAGATGTAGGGAATCGGCTCCAGGACTTCGGTGTCGTTCTCTTCTTCAAACAAACTGCGCGGCTTCACCTGCATGCCGCGGATCTTCTTGTTGTATTGGTCGATGTTGCGAACGCCTTGCGCGGCCAGCAATTTCAAACGGCGTTCCATCTCCAGCACCGCATTGCGTAAAGCATTTACGGCTTTTTTTGATTCCGTAATCACCGGCGTCAACAAGTGTGGAATGCCCTCATAAAGGCCGAATTCCAGGCGTTTTGGATCCACCATGATCAAGCGCACCTGATCCGGCGTGGCCTTATACAGGATCGACATAATCAGCGAATTCAGCATCACGCTTTTGCCGGAGCCCGTGGAACCCGCAATCAACAAGTGCGGCATGGTGTCCAGCGCCGCAACCTTAATTCGTCCATTGATGTCTTTGCCCAGCGCCACGGTGAGTGGCGAGGGCGAACTCAGAAATTCTTCCGATTCCAAAATCTGGCGTAGGCTGATGACTTCGCGCTTCGAATTGGGGACTTCAATCCCAATGGTGGGCTTACCGGGAATGCGTTCGATTAAAATCGACTCGGCTTGCAGGCCCAGGCACAAATCTTCCGTCAGCGTAGTGATGCGTGAATACTTCATGCCCGCTTCGGGCTTGTATTCAAAGGTAGTGACCACCGGGCCCGGATTGATTTGCGTTACCGACCCACGCACGTTGAATTCCTCAAACTTGGCCTTGATGCGCGTGGCCGTGTCTTTCAGTTCCTGTGTGTCAAACGCCGTGCGCGGCGGAGCTTCGGTCAACAGTGTGGTTGACGGCAAACGAAACGCCGAGTGTCTTTTCTTGCGCTGCATAGGGCGGCCGTTGCGAACCAGATGCGGCGTCGTCGCTTCGAACGGCGGCTCGTCATCATCGTGATCGGATACTGACGCTGGCGGCAATGGCGTTTCGCGAATTTCCAGTTGATGAATCGGAATGTCATCGGCTTGTGCGCGTGCTTTATCAGACAACAACTGAGGCGCGAAGGGCGGGCTCAAGGGGTCGACAATCGGAGGATCATCACTAAAGGCTTCCTCCGGCGCGTTTTCCTTCATTGATGCAGCTGTAGCTGGAGCACGACGGAGAGGATTTTCGTCCGCTTGCCGTTCGACTTCTTTCTTGCGCTTGCGTTCGGCGCGCTCCGCGGCACGCGTGATGGCGCGTTGCTTGGCTTGTTCGGCTTGCACCGCGCGCCAATTTTGCCAGCGCGTTTTCAAACCTGCGATCCACTTCGGACGGGCGCTGTCGGGCACATGCAACCACTTGGCAAGTTTGGCCATTTCAAAAGTAGAGACCAGATACAAGCCCAAAATCCAGCACACGGCCGTGAACATGGCCGCGCCCAGCGTGTTCATTTGCCCACGCAAAAATTCGGCTGAAAGCAAACCCAGTACGCCGCCGGCGGGAAGCGCGTCCGCGATGGGACGCCAATCGTTGGCGAAGCCGAAGGCCGTGCCGGTGGCGGCGACCAGCAGAAAAGCTCCGTATATTTTTGCCCAAGTTGACGTGATGGGCGCGGATCGGATCCACTGATAACCCAGAAACAAAATCAATGCCGGAATGGTGTAGGCCGCGATACCCAGGCTTTGCAGCAACAGGTCCGCGAAGATGGCGCCGAGGCGTCCGCCCAGGTTTACCGCCTTGGTGCCGGTGGCGGTGTCCCAGGAAGGGTCGAAGGGTTGGTAGGAAGCCAGACTCAGCAAAAGAAAGAGTCCGGCGAATAGCAACACGACTGCGACCGCCTCATTGAGGCGTGTGCGTGGAGTAGGTGTAAGGTACTTCATTCCGCTTGGAAGCGAAAGAAACAGCCAGAGCGTTTACCATTATCGCAAACTTTACGCGATTTGGCAGAAATGTTTTGAAGATTTTTTACCACTGCCAGGCCAGTACCGCGATGCCAGCCAGAATGCGATAGATGGCGAAGGGAGTGAAACCGCGGCTGCGCACCCATTGCATGAACCAGGAGACCGCGCCCCAGGCAACGATAAAGGCGATGACGAATCCGATGAGGAGGACAATGATGCCGTGCGCGTCAAAGTGTACCCGATCTTCCGGATTGCGGATTGACTTCAGCAAGTCGTACCCGGTTGCGGCCGCCATCGTTGGTATTGAGAGTAGGAACGAAAATTCCAGGGCGGTTGAACGCGACAGGCCAGCCAGTTCTCCTCCGACGATGGTCGCCATGGATCGCGATGTCCCGGGAAACACGGGCGCCAATACCTGGCACAAACCGACCGCAATTGCCTGGCCCATGTTGATGGTTTCCACATCGCCGCGGCCTTGGTTTTTGGGGCCATAGGTGGAATCCACCAGCCACATAATAATGCCGCCGACGATGAAGCTGATGCCCATCAAACGGATGTTTTCAAGATTTTTACCGATGAGCTTGGTGAGCACAAAGGCCGGCGCGGCGGTGCACAAAAAGGCGATCAGCGTCAGGGTTAAGGGATGGGTGAGCACCGTCCGATCTCCGCGAATCCCCTGCGGAAATGTGGCGAAGAACTCGGCGATTCGGCGCCGGAAGTAGATGGGCAAAACCAGGATGGAACCGAACTGAATCACAATCGAAAACATTTTCCAGTAGCCACTGGAAAGGTCCATGCCGAGGAGAGCCTCGGTGATCCGGAGGTGCGCGGTGGAGCTGACCGGCAGAAATTCAGTCAATCCTTCGACAACGCCGAGCAGACAGGAGAGGATATAGTCATTCATGAGGGGAATCTCTCTATATTAGCGTGTTGGTAATTTTTCTACTCCTTCTGGTGGCAGGCGCATGGGCGTATTCACTGCTGTCTGTAATGGCGGCGGTGCGCTATTTGGGTGTGCCCATTCCATCGGGTATTTCAAATGAACCCATCAGCATCCTGAAACCATTGGCGGGATTGGACGAAGGGCTGGAGGAAAACCTGCGCAGTTTTTTCGAGCAGAAGTATAGCGATTTTGAATTGATCTTTGCCTTGCGCGATGCGCGTGATCCGGCGGCTGAACTGGTGGAACGCTTGCGCGCGGAGTACGCGAAAATTCCATCGCACTTGCTGATCACGGGCGAGCCGCCTTATCCGCATGCGAAAGTTTTCAGCCTGGTGTGCATGTTGCGCGAGGCGCGCCATGATCTAGTCGTGATGGCCGATAGCGATATCCGGGTGACTCCCGATATGCTGCAGCGGGTGGGCGCGGAATTTGCGGATGGCGCAACTGCGTTGGCAACTTGTCCGTATCGCGCGGTGGCCGGAAGAAGTATCTGGTCACGCATGGAAGCTTTGGGAATGAATACCACTTTCTGGCAAGGCGCGTTGACGGCACGCATGCTGGATGGCATGAAGTTTGCGGTGGGGCCCACGATTGTGGCGCGGAGAAAGGCAATCCATGCCGTGGGAGGAATGGAGAGTTTGAAAGATTTCCTGGCGGAGGATTTTGAGCTGGGACGTGTGGTGGCGGAATCCGGCGCAAAAGTGATTCTTTCGCGCTACGTAATTGAGCATCGCATTGGCAGTGAGTCCATCCAAAAGAATTTTGCGCATCGTATTCGTTGGGGGCGAACCAGCCGGCGGTCGCGGCCGTTGGGCTACATTGGGCAAATCTTTACGTATCCGCTGCCGCTGGCCATGCTACTTGTGTTGGTGACGCCGAAATATTGGCCGGTGCTGACCACCACGCTATTAATGCGGTACATCACTTCGTGGGTGACGTCCTGGCACGTGCTGCATACATGGAGCGATGAATTGTTGTTGCCGCTGGAAGACGTTTTGGGATTCTGCTTTTGGATCGCCGGATTTTTCGGCAACACGATAGAGTGGCGCGGGCGAAGCTATCGCATTGATCGTCATGGAAAAGCCCGCAATGGAAAAGCCCTTCGCGGCTAAACCGCGGAGGCAAAGCTGGTTTTTAAAAAGGCTATTTCGTGAGCGGCATTACGGTCAACACTTGTTTCGCATCCACTTTTTCAAATTGCATGGGAAAGCTGCGGCCGTTGTAATAGGCGTCCCACTGATCCTTATAATGGGGCGAAAGGCGCTGGCCGGATTCGCCCAAGGTGAGATTGGCGAAGGAGCCATCGAGATTGCTTAAGTCAACGACGATGCGCATCGAGGGTCCCAGGCGCCCGGTGTACTGCGCGACGGTGGTTGGCGAACCGCGCATGGGGACGGGACCGATGTTGAATAAACTGCCCAGCAGCGGAATGCGGCCGGCCACCGGACTAGAGATGGTGAGCGCTTGATAGCGGCCCCAATCCCACTGCGAGGGGTCAAAGCCCTGCACTTTTAAACCAACTTCCAAGGCGCCGGTGAGGCAGCGCATCAGCAGTTGATCGTAATCGGGAAACCAACCGGCGGGTTTTTCGCGCAGCAAGCGTTCGATGGAAAGCGCTGGAACGGTTTCCTGCAGCTGTGGGTTCGCCGTAGGAGCAGCGCGCTGCAGCGCTTGTTTGCGCAATTGCGCCAGCACCAGCATAACGACCATGGGAGCGGCAGAACTCTTTTCCATTTGTCCATTCCAATGGCGGAGTGTATCGACGGCTTGGCGCATGCCTTCGCGCGGCGGCTTCACGCGATCGAACGCAGCGACGATTTCCTGCGCCAGATAAACACCCAGTGCCGAATAGACATCGCGTTGCAGGCCCAACATTTCTTCGGCCTTCCAATTTTCGTGGGCGGCGAGGCGCGCTGCAATTTGGCGGGCGCGATAAGGCGCTGCGAAATTGCCGTTGATCAGGTAGTCCTTGGTTTCATGAAAGGGGATCTGATTGGCGGTGACCCAGATGCCGTTGGGCGGATCGTAGGCGCGTGGCAGGTCATCAAAAGGAATGTAGCCGTCCCATTCGCACTGGTTATTTTTCCCATCCGCGGCCCCATCGGCCGGAACATCTCCGGCACATTTTGTTCTGCGCGGTAAACGGCCGGTGGCCTGGTAGCCGATGTGACCTTCGGTATCGGCATAGACGAAATTTTGCCCAGGGCCGGCGTAACGGGAAAGGGCGGCGCGAAACTCCTGCCAGTTGCGTGCGCGATCGAGTTGCAGAAACGGAAAGGTGAACCCGCCGGGTTCAGCCGCCACCCAGCGTAAAGCGTATTGTTGACCACCTTGATTGATGAACAAGCGTCCATGGCGAGTGACCCAGGTGTTGTAAGCCACCGGCGCGGAGCCTTTCACGCCGATCAGGTCCTGTTCGAAACGTGCCTGGGCAAAAGTGTTTTTAGTATTGCTTTTGGCTTCATTCGTGACATTATTCTGGACGACGTAGCGCCCGGTTTGCGGATCGAATTGTTCTTTGTAGAGATCCTGAACGTCGAATTCGAGATTGGTAACGCCCCAGGCGAGGTTGCGGTTGTGGCCGGTGATGACCCCTGGCAGGCCCACGATGGATGCGCCGGTGACGTCGAGATCGGGCGCTTCCAGATGCACCAAATACCAGGGCGAAGGTAGCGCGTATTCCAGGTGCGGATCGTTCGCCAAAAGCGGTTTGCCCGAGGCGGTATGCGCGCCGGAAACGACCCAGGCGTTAGATCCGGGCTGGGGATCATTCCCATTGCGAAGCGGAAAAAGAAAATCTACTTTGTCGTGTTCGCCGTGTTCGCGGAGAGTTTGCTTGTTCATTTCGGCACGCCAACTGGAAGTAAGCGTGCGGTACATCTCCATGCCGGCGAGCATGGAATCGCGGACGCGCCAGGGGCGAGGGGCATAGTTCAGAAGCGAAAACTCCAGCGGCAAACGGCCACGATGCTGGTCAATATAATGATTCACGCCACGGGCGAACGCGCTGAAGGCGGCGCGTTCTTCAGCAGTCAAATCTTTTTCCTGTTGATCGACGATGCGGGCCATGCCCAGGCTACGCGCTTCCTGATCGGAGGGCAGGGCGACGGCGCCGACGATTTCAGAAAGCTCGCCTGCCGCGCGGCGGCGCAGGCCGTCCATTTGCCACAAGCGGTCCTCCGCCATCGCGTAGCCCTGCAGGAAAACCGCGTCTTCCCAATGGGCGGCTTGGATGTGGGGCACGCCGATGGCATCGCGGGAGATGGTGGCGGGCGCGGTGATGGGCGCGGAAATGGTCCCGGTGACTTCACCCAGCGGACGCCAGCCGAACCAGTAGCCGGCGAACAAAACAACAGCCAAAACAGCCGCTATGCTGTAGGTGAGAATGCGGGTGAAGGTTGGCACTCACTGATTGTAGCCAATCGATCCCGTGACTGGCTGTGTAACGGGGCCTGATTCCGGTTACAATTTGATGCAAAAGCGTTTTAAACATTCCTATGTCTTTGCGTTTGATTTTGCTGGCGGCGATTGTGGTGCTGAACGGCTTCTTTGCGGCCGCGGAAGTGGCCATTGTGTCGGTGCGCCGTTCCCGATTGAAGGAACTGGCGGAGGAAGGTAACGCCGGCGCGCGAGCGTCACTGGGCCTGCTGGCGAATCCGGGCCGGCTGCTGAGCACCACGCAATTTGGCGTGACGCTGGCGAGTTTGGGTTTGGGCTGGGCCGGCGAAGATACGGTCTATCACTTATTGCTTTCGTGGATTGAGCCTTGGTTTCCCGAGAATCTGCAACATACGAATTGGCTGCATGGAACCAGCTTTGCGCTGGCATTTCTGCTGATCAGTTTTGTCCACGTGGTGATTGGCGAAGTGGTGCCGAAGAATCTGGCACTGGAAAAAGCGGACCGGCTGGCGTTACTGGTGGCGCCGCCATTGTTGGTTTTCCGGCGTATTTCCGCGCCTTTTGTGGTGGTGATTGAACGGGCATCGGCGTTTGCGTCGCGCCTGTTGGGGTTGAGCGGAAATCACGAAGGCGGCGGACATTCCACCGAAGAGCTGAAGTTCATTATTGAAAGCAGCCGCCATGAAGGGCACCTGGAAGGCTTTGAAGAACACGCCATCCACCGGCTGCTGGATTTGAAAGATGTTTACACGCGCGAGATCATGACGCCGCGCATGGATATTGTTTCGGTGTCGGTGGAGGCGGGGTTAGACGAGTTGCTGCGTTTGACCTTGCAGCACAAGTATTCGCGGCTGCCGGTGTATGAAAAGAGTCCGGAACATATCATCGGTATTTTGCATTATAAAGATTTGGTACGGGCATGGCAGGAACGCAAAGCGGCTGGGGATCGCCGTCAGCCGCAGCGGCCTTTTCGTTTGCGCCCGTATCTCCGCGAGCCGCTGGTGGTGCCGGAGACGAAACCGCTGAACCAACTGGTGGACGAGTTTCGCCATCAGCATACGCACGTTGCGCTGGTGGTGGATGAGTTTGGAACGATTACCGGACTGGTGACCCTGGAAGATGTGCTGGAGCAGGTGTTCGGAGACATTTCCGATGAGCATGACGTGCGGCGGCCGTTGCCGGTGGCGGGCGCGTCGGTGGTTGAGTTGGACGGTAGCACGAACATTCGCGACTTGTCGTCACAATACGGAATTGAGCTGCCCGGCGATGCTGGTTTCGAAACCCTGGCGGGCTTCCTGCTTCGGCAATTTGGTTATATCCCGGCGGCGGGAGAATCGGTGCAGCACGGGGGAAGAATTTATCTTGTGGAAGCGATGGAACGCAATCGAATTGCACGGGTGAAAATATTGAATCAGAAACCGGCGGGGAGCGTGCCGGTAGTGTCTTAAGTCAGGGCCGAACACCAATGGATGCAGGGCACAATCTTTCTTTGCTTTTCCTGGAACTAGGCGCCGCGATTTTTGGTCTGGCGCTGCTGGCCCGCTTGGCCAGCGATGTTGGCTTTTCCACCATCCCTCTCTATCTGTTGGCCGGAACGCGGTGAGGTTCCCGATATACTCAACAAGTGAGGGATTCCATATGAAGATGTTGATGACGGCGGCGGTATTTGGCCTGGTGATTTTATGCGGTTGCGCGGACCAGAAGAAGCCGCAGATGAGCGCGGCGGATTTCGACAAGCTGACCGGCGATTTTGTTTATGGAAGCCTGGCGCTTTCGCCGGTGAATGCGACGGGCGCGGGGTATCACCAACATGACGGGAAGTCCTTGGATGAAGCGATGGACGATTGGAGTCCCGCGGGAATTGCCGCCGGAAAGAAATTCGGTGACGACTTTGCGGTTCGGCTGAACGGGCTGGATCCAGCTTCGCTCGACAAAGAGCAACGCGCCGATGTGGCCATTATGCGCAACACGATCCAGTTGGGGCTGCTGGATTGGAATGAGATTGAAAGTTACAAACACGCGCCGCAATCGTATGCGGAATTGGTGGGCAGCGCGCTGTATACGCCTTACGTTTTGAACTACGGGCCGAAGGAAAAACGGTTTGGTCACATCATCAAGCGCTTGGAGAAAATTCCCGCGCTGATGGAACAGGCGAAAGCGAATTTGGTGGATTCACCCGAAGTCTGGAACCGGGTGGCGCGTGAGGAGAATAGCGGGAATATCGATTTGGTGGATCAGCTATTGCGGAAAGAAGCACCGGAGGCGATGAAGGCCGATTACGCGAAGGCAGCGGGGCCGGCACTGGCGGCGTTGCGCGGTTTCAACGTGTTTCTGGAAAAGACGTTATCGCAGAAGAAGAGTGATTGGCGTTTAGGCAAGGAGCGGTACGCAAAGAAATTCGAATACACGCTGGCGACGGGTAAGACGCCGGAGCAACTGCTGAGTGAAGCGGAAGCCGATGTGAAAGCCACCCGTGAGTTGATGACCAAGTTAGCGGCGCCGATGACGGTGGAGCAGGCGCTGGCGGAAGTGGCCAAGCAACACTCCACTCCCGACACGTATATTGCCGATGCAAAGAAGATGCTTGAGCAGGCGACGGCTTTTGTTCGCGAAAAGAACTTGTTGACCTTGCCGACGAGGGGAAATTTAGAAGTGGTGGAAACGCCTCCGTTTATGCGGGGGATTTATGCGGTGGGTGGCTTTAATCAGGCTCCGGCGCTGGAGCCGCAATTGGGTGCGTTCTATTGGATCACGCCGATTCCAAAAACCTGGGCCAAGGATCGCATTGATTCAAAACTGCGCGAATATAACAATTTTGGCTTGCAGCATTTGACGGTGCACGAAGCCATGCCGGGGCATTATGTGCAATTGGAATATGCCAACGATGTGCAACCGCAATCGCGGCGGGTGTTGCGGAATGTGTTTGGGAATGGGCCGTATATCGAGGGCTGGGCGTTTTACACGCAGCAGATGATGACCGAGGAAGGTTATCTAAATAACGGCGTTGGAATGCGGCTGACCTTGTATAAGCAAATCTTGCGCGCGCTGGGTAATACGATTTTGGATATCCGGTTGCAAACCATGGGAATGAGCGATCAAGAAGCCCTGGATTTGATGATGAAACAAACCTACCAGGAAAAAGAGGAAGCGACGGCGAAGTTGCAGCGAGCGCAATTATCATCGTGCCAATTACCGATGTACTATTCGGGATGGAAGGCCTGGATTCAGTTGCGGGATCACGAAAAGCAAAGCAAGGGCGCGGCGTTTTCGTTAAAAGACTTCCATGAACGGGCGTTAAAAGAGAGTGCGGTGCCGATGCCGGTGCTGGCGGATTTGTTGCAGTAGCTTCGCTGACCGTTGCTAGAGCCCCATCTTTTCGAGCTTGCGATACAGCGTTTTGCGTTCGATGCCCAGGATCTTGGCGGCTTTACTTTTGTTGCCGTTGGTGACGGCCATGACCCGGCGGATTTGATCGGTTTCGGTGTCGGCCAGAGATTCGGTGGATTGATCGCGCGAGTCCATTTGTTCGATGGCGTATTTGACGGCGGCGGCGTCGATGCGGGCGGCGGGCGCGAGGATGGTCAGGCGCTCCATCATGTGCTGCAACTGGCGAACGTTGCCGGGCCAACTGTAGCGCTCTATTGCCTTCAGACCGCTTTCGGTCATTTTGGTATCGAGCTCATAACGTTGGTTGTAACGCTTCAAAAAATAGTGAGCGAGCAATGGAATATCGCTGGCGCGTTCGCATAAAGGCGGAACGGTGATGCGAACAACGTTCAGGCGATACCAAAGATCTTCGCGGAATTTGCCTTCGTCCACCATTTTTTGAACGTCCCTATTGGTGGCGGCAAGGACCCGGACGTCTACTTTCTTGGCGCGCGGCGCACCCAAAGGCCGCACTTCATGTTCCTGCAAAAAACGCAGCAGCTTCAGCTGAAAACTGGCCTCGATGTCGCCAATTTCATCCAGAAAAACCGTGCCACCGTGGGCGGCTTCGAACACGCCCATGCGATCGCGATCGGCTCCGGTGTAAGCGCCTTTTAAGGTTCCAAAGAGTTCGCTTTCGAGCAGGGATGGCGCGATGGCGCCGCAATCGACGGGCACAAACGCTTGTTGCGACCGCTTGCTATTGCGGTGTACCATGCGCGCGATCAGCTCTTTGCCGGTGCCGGTTTCGCCTTCGATCAGAACCGTGGCGTCGGTAGGGGCAACGCGCGAAAGCGTTTTGTAAATCTCCACCATGCGCATGGAACTGCCAATCATTTCTGTTTCAGGCAGATCGTCAATGGCTTCGGCCTCGTCGCCGACTGGAGAGGGGAGAAGCGAGAGTTCGGCGCGTTTCACGGTTTCGATCATCTGCGACATCTCGAACGGTTTGGCGAGATATTCGAAGGCTCCGCCTTCGGTGGCGGCCATGACCGTTTCCATGCTGCCGCGGCCGGTCATCAGGATGACGGCGCAGGCGGGGTTTTGCAAACGCGCGGCGCGGAGGACGTCGATGCCGGTACGTTCGTCGAGATAGATGTCGGAAATGACGATGGGGTAGGCGGATACTTTCAGGCGCTCCATAGCTTCGCGGGTGGAGGCGACGGCGTCAGGCTGATACCCCTCCAGTTCCAGGCACGTCACGATGGTGTTGCGGACCGATGCGTCATCCTCTACAATCAGCAATTTTTGCAAACTTGTCCTCTTTTATTTATTGATGACTTCGCTGAAATCAGCGGTTAATACCATCGTAAAGCAGGAGCCGTTGGCGGGTTGGCTGGTGACCTCCATGCGGCCGCCATGGTGCGTGACGATTTGTTCCACGATGGAGAGGCCGATACCGGTGCCAGCGATACCCGATGCTTCGGCGGTTTTGGTGCGATAAAACTTCCTGAAAATATTCTTGAGCTCTTTCGCGTCCATGCCCATGCCTTGATCGCGGACAGAAAGCCGCAGGTTTTTGCCGTTGTGTTCAGCGGTTACCGAGACGCGGGTTTCCGCCGGTGAATACTTAATTGCGTTGGTAAGTAGATTGTAGAACGCATATTCCATTAATTCGCGGTCGCCGGTTAATTGTCCCTTGATCGGCGTGTCCAGTGATATGGTGATGTTCTTGTTATCCGCCAATGGACTCACTCGCCCCAGGCAGGTGTCGACGATGCTAGAGGCGGAGAAATGTTCGCGTTTTATTTCTATTTGGCCATCGGCCAGACGCTCTACATCCAAGAAGGTTTGAATCAAGCGGGCCAAGCGCTTTGACTCGGAATTAATCATTTCGCTGAGCTGTTTGCTTTTGGCTTCAGGCAAGGAATAGCGCGTCATGATTTCGCTGGAGCCTTGAATCGCCGTGAGCGGGGTTCGCATTTCATGGGCGGCCCAATGAATGGCTTGTTGATAGCGGGACTTTTCGGATTCACTGCGGCGCAGTTGGCGGCGGACGAAAAAGTGTTGATAGGTGGCGGCTCCGATAAACGAAAACCAGGCGACGGCGGCGGGGCCGAAATAGGGGAAGACCAGATCGCGATGAAAGAAAAACACCGGCGCATAGTGGGCTGCGGCGAGTATGATCATGCCAACGAGGTAGGCTCGCCAGCCGGAAAGGAACTGGAAGGCCAGGCCAATCACCACGGTGAACAACAGCGCTAAGCCCAGGGCAGACACGTCGCTGGGCCGCCGCAAGAAGTTTCCGCTTTGCAAAGTTTCGAACGCTTGCGCGTGGACTTCCACGCCGGGGATGTTTTGTCCGTAGGGGTTGAGCAGACGGTCGCGGGCGGCGGAGAGGGCGGTGACGCCGAGAAAGACGGTTTTGCCGCGCAGGTCTGCCTGCTGCCGCGGAATGTTCATCGCGGAAATGGTGGCGATGTTGTGTCCGTAGCGAATCAGAAGCGGGCGGCCGGCGCTGGATTGTGTGGCGGGGATGGAGATTTCGCCAACGGAAAGCTGATCGGGCGATTCGATAATGGAGGCACCGCGGGTGAGTCGAAACGTCTCCAGAGCAAGCGCCCAGCGGCGGTCGCGATGGCCGGGGAGACCGGCGATTTGTTCGAGGGAAAGTTCGCGGCTGACGCCGTCGTAGCGGTCTACTTCCGGATGAACGTGGCCCAAGCCTGCCGCGGCACCGGCGAATTGCGGAAGGGGATCCTCCCAGGTGGTGGTTGTATTGGTTGCAACGATGTCGGACGGCAAGACCAATTTCGGGGTGGCGCGCAACGCTTCTTCTAAACGCGTATCGTCAGCGGGATCGCCTTTGTCGGAAAGAATGACGTCGATGGCGACGGCCTTTGGTCTTGCGGCCACGATTTCGTTTAGAGCCTGGGTGAGAATGGGACGGATGTTGCGCATGCCGCCGCGGGCACGCAGGGTTTCTTCGTCAATGGCAATCAGCACGGATTGGTTGTCGCCGGCAGTGGGGGCGGTGGCCGTGGTGAGAATGTCGTAGGCGTAATGATCCACGCGCGCGGCCAGAGAGGTCCAACCGGTGAGAGTGCCGACCAGGAAACATAGGGCCAGCAGGCCCATATAGGCCCACTTTGCAGGCGTTTTTAATGCGACGCGCGGCATCTAGTCCAAAGTATAACGTTGGCGGCTAGCGGATCTCTATGATCTGTTCCCCGGCATCCAAGTCGCGGATGATAAGCGGCCACGTGCGCTCCATAAGGGTTAGGAGGGTTTTGGTCCGGCAGTTGCCCAGGCGAATCCAGATGAAGCGCGCTCCGCGCAAAGGCCCGTTTGCGAGATGGCAAAAATCCTCATCCTTACTGATAACGATGTATGCGTGCCGATCTGCATTCGCCCAGATTTCATTGTCGGAGGATTCTGCGAGGCCGAGGTCGAACACATGTTTACGAACCACACCGAGAGAAGCCAGGTAGCGAGCCAGCGCGATAGGGAGTTGGTTATCGACGAGGAACTTCAAACATTTGCTGGTGCTTAGGAGGCTTGCAGGACCGTGTGGTCGGCCAGATGCGCGGCGTAGTCGATGGAGGCAAGAATATCTTCACGTTCCAGAAACGGATAGTCCGTGAGGATTTCTTCAAAACTGGCATCGGCGGCCAGTAATGCCAGGATATCGGTAACGCGGATTCGTAGGCAGCGAATGCAGGGGCGTCCGTTGCACTTTCCGGCTTCGATGGTGATCCGCTTCAGTCGTTCCGCGTTCATGATTTATTATAGCGGCTGTCACGTTGATACCTTGCGGTTTTTCCACAACTCCCAAATCAATATGGCGGCGCCGATGTTGATGGCGCTATCGGCGACGTTGAAGGAGGGGAACTCATAACTGCCGAAGAAGAGTTGGACGAAGTCGGTGACGGTGCCACGAAACGCCCGGTCGATGAAATTACCGAGGGCTCCGCCGAAGACGATGGCGAGGCCGATGCGCATGAGCTTGGTTTCGCCTTGCGCTTTTTCGTTACGCCAGAGCATGACGCCGATGATACACATGACGATGACGGAAATGCCGCGCAGGATCAACGTGCGAACGATGACGGGCGCGTCGGCCAGCATGCTGAAGGCGGCGCCGGGATTTTCGGCGTGGACAATGTTGAAGAAACCGGGGATGACGGGGATCATGTCGCTATCGGATAGGTGCGTGCGGATGTAGATTTTCGATAGCGCGTCAAGGATGACGACGATCAAGATAATGAGTAGGGAACGGACGCGGTGGTTCATGCTGTTGGCGGCGCCAAGATTTCTGCGTCCTGCAGCGTGTAGCCGTCTTCCAGAAGCGCGGCAATGCATGTGTCACAAACGGTTGGCAGCCTCGCGTCTTTGCCTACGAATGTAGAGTATTTATAGCAGCGCTCACACTTTCCGCCGTCGGCGCGGTCGATAGTGATTTTCAAATCCGCACTTGGCCCGCCATTTTCGTAAACGACTTGCGAGACGATGAACAGGCTGGGAAGAATGGACTTGTTTGCTTCTAAAAATTCTAGTGCCTCTGTACCAGAGACCATAATTCGAACGCGTGCCTCTAGCGATGTTCCGATGAACTTTTCTTGACGTTTCTCCTCGAGTGCTTTCAGAACACGATCGCGATAGTCGATCAGAAGCTCCCAAGCCTTGGTGTTCAGAGGGCTGAAATTGGCCGCTATTTCTTCCGGCTCAGGCAGCAGCGCGAGGTGCACGCTATCAGGCGCGCCAGCGGGCTTTTTCGTGTAGCCCCAAACTTCTTCCGTTGTGAAAGACAACAGAGGGGCGGCCAAACGCACTAACGCGTAGTGAACTTTGTAAAGCGCCGTCTGCCCGCTCCGCCGGGCTTTGCCTTTCTTTGCCGCCGTGTAAAGGCGGTCTTTCAAAACGTCGAAGTAGACCGAGCTGAGATCTGTGGTCGCGAAGTCGTAGATGGCGCGATAGACTTTGTGGAACGCGTTCTGATCATAGAAACCGCGGCAGTCTTTGATCAGCTTTTCGGCACGCGACAAGATCCATCGGTCGATCTCCATCATCTGGGAGACCGGCACAGCGTCAGCTTCTGGATCAAAGTCGTGCAAGTTGCCTAGCGCGTAGCGGAAAGTGTTACGGAGCTTACGATAAGCCTCGATCAGGCGGCTGACGATGGTGTCGGAGAAGCGGACGTCTTCGGTGAAATCGACGGAGGCGGTCCACAAGCGGAGGAGTTCGGCACCGTATTTGTTGATGACCTTTTCCACTTCCTCAGCGCCTTTGGATTTCGAGAGCGCGTGGCCTTCACCGTCTAAAGTCCAACCATTTGTAGCTGTCGCTCTATATGGTGCTTCGCCTTTTAGTCCAACAGCGATCAGTAGCGAACTATGGAACCAGCCGCGGTATTGGTCGCCGCCTTCCAAGTACATGTCGGCGGGCCAAGTCAGGTGATTGGCTTCCGTTAAAACGGCGAGATGGCTGGCGCCGGAATCGAACCAGACGTCGAGGATGTCCTTTTCTTTGTGAAAAGTGCTGCCCGCACATTTCTTGCAGGTCACATCCGGGCCAATCAGTTCGGAGGCGTCTTTCGTGTACCAGATGTCGGCGGTGTGTTCTTTGAATTGCTCGACAATTTTGTCGAGAATTTTGCGATCGGTAAGCGGTTCGTTGCAGCTTTCGCAATAGAAAACGGTGATGGGCACGCCCCAAGCGCGTTGGCGCGAAATGCACCAATCCGGGCGGGTGGCGATCATGTTGCCGATGCGCTCTTCGCCCCAAGAGGGGTTCCACTGAACACGTTTAATCGCTTCCAGCGATGCAGTTCGAAGTGTCTTTTCTTGATCAACGACGTGGTCCATCTGAATGAACCACTGTTCGGTGGCGCGGAAAATCGTCGGGTTGTGGCAGCGCCAGCAATGGGGATAGCTGTGTTCAATTTTGCGCTGGCCGGCGAGGGCACCGGCTTTTTGCAGCAGATCGATGACGATGGGGTTGCCCTCCCAAACGCTTTTGCCAATCAGTTCGGGGGGCAAAGTTCCGTCCGCGCCTTCGGCTTGATAGAAACGGCCGGCGCCATCAACGGGACAATAAACCGCAAGACCGTTGGCGACGCCGATGACGTAATCTTCCTGGCCATGGCCGGGGGCGGTGTGGACCGCGCCGGTGCCTTGTTCGAGAGTGACGTGATCGCCGAGGAGGCCGACGGAGTCGCGTTCCAAAAAGGGATGCTGAAAGACGGTGCCGGCAAGTTTTTCGCCAGGGAAGGTGGCGATGGTCTGAGGTGTGTTCCAGCCACAGGCCTCGGCGGTGGCGTTGAGCAGGCCCTCGGCAACAATATAGATGTCGTTGCCAACTTCAACCGAAGCGTAGGTGAACTTAGGGTGATAAGAAATGCCCAGGTTCGCCGGGATGGTCCAGGGCGTGGTAGTCCAGATGAGGCCGTAAACTTTCTTGCCTGTTAACGCCGGATCAATTGCTGCGGGATTTGTCTTCAGTGCGAATTTCACCCAGATCGAAGGGCTGGAGTGGTTTTCGTACTCGACTTCGGCTTCGGCCAGTGCGGTGCGGTCGTGGATGCACCAGTTGACGGGCTTAAGCCCTTTATAAACATAGCCTTTATCGAGAAAATCGACGAAGGCTCCGGCGATCACGGCCTCGTAGCTGGCGCTCATTGTCAGGTAAGGGTCGTCCCAACGTCCGAAGACTCCCAGGCGGATGAAGTCCCTTTTTTGGAGGTCGACGTACTTTTGGGCGTACTTTCGGCAAGCCGCGCGGATCTGGGCGGCGCTCATGCTGGCCTTTTTGGAGCCGAGCTGGCCGTCGACTTTGATCTCGATGGGGAGGCCGTGGCAATCCCATCCTGGGACGTAGGGGGAGTCAAAACCCTCCATGGTCTTCACTTTTACAATAAAATCTTTAAGCAACTTATTGAAGGCGTGGCCCAGGTGGATATTCCCATTGGCATATGGCGGGCCATCGTGAAGGATGTAGGTCTTTTGCCCTTTGCGGGCGTCACGCAGGCGCTGGTAGATGCCGGTTTTGGTCCAATGATCCAACAGCTTAGGCTCCAATTGAGCCAGATTTGCCTTCATCGGGAAGGGGGTTTGCGGGAGATTTACGGTAGCCTTTAGATCCATTGGGATGTCCCTCTATGGTACCCGATCCTGATGTGGGCTTAAACAATAAGTATTGACACAAGATTAAGGACGGATTAAGATGCTGTGTCGTAGCTTGAAGTCGCGGTTAGTCGCGATGCGTGAGTTAGATGGCTTAGTCCTGTCACACTGAGGTCCCTGCATGACTTTTCAGGTTGGTGAGAAGGTTGTTTACCCAAATCATGGGGTGGCAACTGTGGAAAACGTGAGTAGCCGGCCTTTTGGTGGGCAGCCGGAACGTTTTTATTTGTTGCGGCTTACGTCGAATTGCTTGACCGTGATGGTGCCTTTTTCGCATGCCGATGATATTGGTTTGCGCAGAGTGACCAAGAACGGCGAATTGGCCAGGGTGATCGATTACCTGGGCGAGACCCGTTGCCGGAAGCAAAAGGACTGGAAGGATCGCTTCAAGGAAAATACAGAACGGATGCAGAAGGGCAATTTACTGGAAGTTGCCGAAGTTCTGAAAAGCCTGTTGATCCTGCAAGAAGAAAAGCCGCTTTCGTTCCGGGAGAAGAAGATGCTGGACCGCGCGCGGCACATGCTGATCACGGAGCTATCGACGTCGCGGAGTTGGAGTGAACCGGAAGCGGCAAAAGTGCTGGATCAATCCCTTTGCAAAGCGCAACTGCATTTTCCGGAACGGATTTGATACAACTCCCTCTCAGACGAATAGACGCACAGCCAGAAAATTAGTGTACACGCTCTTTTATGCGCTGGCGTGTAATCAATTCGTCAAAAATAGCCAGGACCTGCTTGCGGTACATATAGGCGCGGTTGAGGCGGGACTGCACACCTAATTCCTTGCTGTGGCGCTTGAGCAGTTTGGTTTGCAGTTGCTGAGGAACGTCGATATCGCGACGCAGATCATCGGCGGAGTGGCCACGCAGAAACAAGCCATAAAACAAAGCGGCTTCGCGTTGGGGGGCCTGGGGATCGCTGTTATCGAGAAGGCGATCATCCGGTCTGCTATGCTGCTGCCTTCGCGATCCGTTTAACTGCTGGCGGGTCCGCGCGGCGACAGATCCCGCTTTGCCTTGCGCTTGCTCGCCCAAGGAACTTGCTCGTGATGAAGGGGACGGAATCATTGGCCTCTGCCCACCAAAATCGAAGTATAAACGGACACAAGAACCTGCGCAAGAGGTGACGCGCCGATTCTCTGTAACTGATTCTTTCTCATCGGTATTTTGCGGGTGAAACTCGAGAGGGTGAGGTGGGCTTTCCCGTGGGAAATTTTGCAGAAGCGGTTATAGTCGGAAGGAGGTAGCCGGCGAGCGGCGAAGCGCTAGAGCCTAAAGTTACCCATACGAAGCAGGACCAAGACGGAGAACCAGAGGAGTGATGCGGTGACGCACGGGGTTGATATCAGCGAAGTGGTGCGGCAGGCGATTTTCGCGCTGGCGCTGATCATCTTTGCCGCGAAGTGTGGCGGGGAACTGCTGGTGCGGATGGGCCAGCCTGCGGTGCTGGGAGAGTTGCTGATCGGGGTTGCGCTGGGGAATTTAGGCTTGCTGGGCGTGACGGCGCTGGAGCCGCTGCGCGACAACACGATGTTGCGCATGGTGGCAGAGGTGGGCGCGATCCTGTTGTTGTTTGAAGTGGGCTTGGAATCGGATCTGGTGCAGTTGTTAGCCGTGGGATGGTCGGCGTTGTTGGTGGCGGCGCTGGGTGTGGTGGCCCCCATGGCGCTGGGATTTTGGGTATCTGCCTGGCTGATGCCGGATGCCGGATGGTTGAGCCATCTATTTGTGGGTGGGACGTTGACGGCCACCAGCGTGGGCATTACGGCGCGGGTGTTGAAGGACTTGGGCAAGGCCAATACCAAAGAAGCGCGCATTATTCTGGGCGCGGCGGTGGCCGATGATGTGATTGGCCTGATGTTGCTGGCGGTGGTGAGTGGGTTGGTGACGGTGGCCGTTGCCGGAGCAGTGCCGGTGAGTGGAATCGGTTGGGGGACGATTTCGTGGATCATCGCCAAGGCGTGTTTGTTCCTGGGTGTGGCAGTGGTGGCGGGACGGCGCGGGGCGCAACGGATATTTGCGTATGCGGCGCGGCTGAAAGTTGCGGGCGCGCTGCTGGCGGTTTGCGTGTGTTTCTGTTTTGTGGTGGCGGGGATGGCGTCATTGGCAGGATTGGCTCCCATTGTGGGTGCGTTTGCGGCGGGCGTGGTGTTGGAGGAGGTGCAGTACAAACCGTTCGTGGAGCGCGGTGAGCGGCGGGTGGAAGAGATGCTGTTTCCGATTACGACGTTGATTGCGCCGGTGTTTTTCGTGGTGATGGGGATGAGGGTGGATGTGCGGAGTTTTGCGTCGGCCAAGGTGCTGGGATTCGCGGCGGTGGTCACGCTGGTGGCGATCATCGGAAAACAGGTTTGCGGCTTGGGTGTACTGGAGAGCGGAGTGAACCGCTGGGCGATTGGCGTGGGCATGATTCCGCGCGGCGAAGTGGGGTTGATTTTCGCCGGGTTGGGCAGCAGCCTGTTGGTGCAAGGGCAGCCGGTGCTGTCCTCCACCACATTTTCGGCGCTGGTCCTGATGGTGATGCTGACGACGTTCATCACGCCGCCGCTGCTGAAGCTTGCGATGGCGCGGGAGCGGTAATAGGAGTTACTGCTTCCCCATGTGCGCCAGGTCCTTCTCATTTTCGGCGCAGGCGAATTCGGCGACGTCGGAGTCCGGCACCAGGTTCAGAGTATATTTAATCGTGAACGGTTTGGTGTACATCACCTGGTCGTCGATGGTGAGTTGCACGTCCAGGTGGCCGAAATCGCGGCGGCGGTAACGTTCGGTGGTGTGCAGGGCTTCGCTGTGTGGATGACCGCCGCCGTCCAGCCAGCCGCGATCGTTGAAGCCGACGGTATCGACGATGAGCGAATCGCCTTCCCATTTGCCTATTGAGTATCCCATCCAGGTTGGTTGCGGATCGGGCGTGTGCTTGCGGCCGTCGGTAAAGATCTGACGAACCGAGCCGTCGCCTTCCTGCAGGACGACGATCAGTCCGGGAGTCTGAATAAACTTATTGGGGAAAGGTAGCAGGCCGCCGAATGGAACGCCGCCGAAAAGGCACTTACTGGTGGGGTTATCTTTGCCGAAGTTGGCCATGTGGCTTTCGGTGGCCTTGACGGCCTGGGGACGAATGGGCGCGTCTTCCGGTTTGAAGTCCGCCAGAATGCTGAAGACGTATTTGGAAAAATTGCGAATGTCGTCGCCCGGGACGCTGAGGGTATCAATGCCCGGGCCGAAGGTGCGTTTGATTTCGTCGAGCGGCGTGGGCTCTACTTGCCAGAGGCCGGTGAGGTCCGGCGTGCCATTAGAGGCGCGGGGGGCGGGAGCGGATAAATTGGGTTTGCCGTCACGGGTGCGCGGGAGGCCGGGCGTGGGATAGTTCAGCCATTGGGCTTGAATCACGGTGGGGGTGAGGGTGGGGAGAAGGGCAAACAGGACGAAAAGTTTCATCAACACCTAAGATACACGGCGAAGATACACGGCGCGGACGTGACTGGTTCCGGCCGTGTATCTTCGCTTAATTCCGCGTTTCGTTCAGCCGGCCTACTTCGCCATGGCCGACTGCGAGCGCACCGCCATCCACTTGCCGTTGCGGAGTTCAAACACATCCATCCACAGCCATTTGCCGCTGGTATCTTTGCCTTTGAACGAGCTTTTTTCGGTGTCGCTGCCCTGCACAATGGCGACGGTGGTTCCGATCATTTTCACTTCCATGGGGCCGAATTCGAACGACATCAGCTTATTGGCGCCGGAGCTGACGTTCTCCAAACTTTGCTTTTTGTTGGAGATGACGCCGTCGGAGCCCAGGCCCATCCAATCATCAGCGAGGATCTGGCCGAGTTTAGTGGCATCGCCGGCTTTCTGGGCGTTGGACCAATCGCGCTCCAGTTGTTTGACGGTATCGGCCGGGAAGGGAGTTTGCGCGTTGGTGAAGGTGGCTGCGCCCAGTGACAGGGCCAGCACGAGGATCAGGTTCGTTTTTGAAGGATGTTTTTTCATGGCGGTCTCTTTCTTGGCTTTTCGGTTGCGTTCCGCCTAAACAGCGAACGTCTTGTCCAGCACAAACATTTTGAAGGTTTCGCGCTTCAGGCCATCTTGGGCCATGGCCTCTGCCGTTGCAGGCAGCGCCATTTGTTGTTGCAGCGTTTCCACGCTGGCCACTTCGAAACACGCCACTGCCTGGTTGCCCACGGTGGTGTAGGAAATGGGCGCGGTGACGCCATAGGTGCGGAAGATTTCTCCGTGGGTACGGAAGCTGGCTTCCCACTTCACGGGGTCTTGTACTTCAACGGTGATGATGACTTTGGGCATTTGATTTCTCCTGTTGCCTTTCGGCGAATGGTGACTTGCACGCGCGGCACCATTATCGCAGAGCTCAAATCACTGGTTTGGAGACGGTAGAGGCTTTCGGGGACTCACCGAGGGTTTTGCGATCGGTGCCGCTGTCTACAGCACAAACCCCAGCGCCACTTGATAGGTTCGCGGTCCCACGAAGTGCGTGCCGCTGAACGTCGAAAGAAAATTGTAAAGAGACACCTGATTGGTCAGGTTGGTGACGGAGAAACGGAGCGTGGCGCGGTAGTGTTCGCCGTGAAACAGGTTGTCGGTACCAAGGCCAAGGTCCAACAGATTGCGCGGGGCGACGCGCGAGGGGTTGGTGTCCTGGTTGAAGGTGCCTTCTTTCGGAATCGTTAGGCGAGAAGCGCCATAATTTGACGCTGTGCACTGCGCGCTGGTGAGCGGCGTGTTGATGGTGGGCAGCGCGTTGCCGCAAGAGAATCCAATCGCTGCCTGTTGGGCGCCGGTGAGCGCCAAGGCGTCGGCCAAATTGGTAACCGCACCGGCTACTTCGCCGCTATCGTAGCGCCAGGTGAAGGAGACCCAGGGTCCCAACATGCCCTTTTGGTAACGCAGATTGGTGGTCTGCTGGAAAACCTGATCGTGATCGATGCGGAAGACGGCGCTATCGCCCACATTGTTGTTGAAAACCAGGCCGCCGGTTTCGGGTCCGAAGAAGCGAGCGCGCGTATGGCCGATGGTGGTGTACCACTGGAAGCCGTGCAGATTCGGCATGCCGATGCGGGCCGATACGCCGTCCAGCTTGGATTTTTTCCACGAAATGGGGAAGGCAACCGGGGTATCCAGCACGGTGGCGAAATCGTAGGCGTGGTTGGTGTACTTCCAGAAGAAGTCCGCCCCAGCAAGAAGATATTTACCGAAGGCCTGCTCGGCGCCGGCGTTGTATTGATTGCGATTGCCGGCCTGCAGCGGAACGCTGACGGCGCCGAACGCATTGGCAGCCAGCCCGCCAACGCCGGTGGCGCTGGAGAGCACCAGATTTTCGTTGTAGGGAGTCTCAAACGTTCGTGAATAGGAGGTGCGGAGAACGGTGCCGGTTTGCTTGATGGCGTAGGAAAGCCCTAGACGCGGTTGTGGGCTGACGTTGTGAACCAGGCCGCGATAGTCATCGATACGGAGACCGAGTTGCAGCATCAGGTTGCCCAACTTGATGGCGTCCTGCACGTAGAACGCAAATTGATTGACGTTGGTGTTGCCCTGAAATAGAAACGATTTTCCGCCGCGAGTGAGATCGTAGGGGATCAGTCCTGGCGCAAGGTTCGGATTGGGGAATAAAGCGGCCTTGGCGCAATTGCCGGGGTTGGTGATGTTCAACGCCGCTTGCGGATCGCCACTGGCATCCACGCATAGCGCGTTGTAGGTAGGGTCGGTGATGCCCAGCGAAAAGTTTTCGTCCAAACGGGTTTGCATCAACTGCGTGCCAATTTTCAGATTGTGCCGTCCGCTTGAATAAGCCCAGTCGCCCTTCATGCCCCAATTGGCTAGGGTTCGGTGCTGAGAAAGAGTGGCGGGCGTGTCGTTGAAAGGATTTGTGCTGGGGTAATAATTGACGAAATCCTTTCTAAAGAACGGATTCAGCGTGAGCACGGCTTTTGCGCCATAGGTGTGTTGGTAGCCAGGTGCGAAGTTGAAGGTGGAGATCTTCTGGCGCTGGTCCTGATTGGGCTGGTCGTAGGTGTTGGGGACCTGAAACCAGTTGCGCGCGAAGAACAGGTTCAGGTGCAGCGCGTCACGGCCGGTGGGTTGGTAATCCAGGTGATCGAAGATGGTTCCGTTGGTGCCAACGTCGTGAATGGGAGTGAGTTCCGGCGAATCCAGGAAGCGGCCGGAGCGCAAAACGTTCAACGAGATGAAATTTCCCAGTTTCGGTCCACCCAATGCCAGTGTGCCCTCTTCGGAATAAGAAGCGAACGATCCCCACTGCGCCAAAAAGCTTCCGTTGGGCTTTTGTCCCAGTCCCGATTTCGTGGTCGCGTTCACCACCAGGCTGGTCTTGTCGCCAAACTCGGCGGGAGGTGCGCCGGTGATCAGCTCCATTGACTGAATGGCGTTGACGGGAATCTGGGTGGAAAAGCTTTTACTTTGCTGATCGCCAATAGGCTGGCCATCGATAGAAAAACTGGTTTGCGCGTGATCGCCCAGAGGATGAAAAA
>JANXYJ010000162.1 GCA_025350105.1 Terriglobia bacterium
CCCTTCGGCTTCAAATTTGAGTACGCCCAGCATACTACCTCCCGTGATAATCTCAAGGTAGGCGTTTGCAAACTGAGTTCCAAACAAGCCGTCCCGTTAACCCGTGGACGGCTTTAGCTTTTTAAAGTAACTAAAGTATAAACCGGCACAAGATAATTTCTTCTTTTCTACTTGACTCTTTGCTTAGCGCTAAGCTATACTTAGTCCATGAACAAGCTTGACACCGCCAATTAGTTTGATACGTTTTGCGGCGTACTTACCTGTCAATAGGTAACATATTCAAACTGACCCACTACCAATTTAATGATAGTGGGTCAGTTCGTGCCGGACCTGAGTTTTGCTGAAGGCTTCGGAGCGTCATCGCTACGCTTAGTCGACAATTAGCCGGACGTCAGTTGAACCAGCTTCCCAACCGTCCGCCAATTCCTCTGCGTGCTTACGGTAGCTAGCTTGCTGTCGATGTAAGTATTGGTCAGCTTGGTTTTCGCGGCGCCGTTGGGAAGTCTTAGGTAGATCTCACTGCCTTGGACCATGAATTCGTCGGGTGTGGAACGATGGGGATCGAGCATTGCCACGCGCTCTTGGGTTGGCTGATCGGCAAGAAACATGACGTGCAGCTGGTCCTCGCCAACCGGATCAACACCCACCGCCAGAAATGGATTTTTCGCAAACACCGCGCGCAGTTGTCCCGCGGTCCGCATCACTACAGGGGTGTTGTAGCCGAAGTGTTTCGCGATCTCTTGCGCAACCCGTTTGGGCACTTGCGCGGCGATGCTTTGGCTGGCGCGGAAGATCACGTTGCCGCTTTGGATATAGGTGCTGGCATCCTGGCATCCCGTTTGCACGAAAATCTCCACCAGGCTCCGCATGCTGAGCTTGTTCTTCCCACCCACGTTGATGCCGCGGAGGAACGCTATGTGCGTAGCCATCTTGATGACTTGTTAGCGTTGTCCGGCGTTAGTCCCGCCGCCGCGCGCTCCCCCGGCGCGTTCGCCGCGCCCTCGATTACCAGCTGGATTCGCCGGCTGTGAATTTGACGACGGCGGCAGAGGCTGCCGATAGACCTGCGGCGGACCTGGTGGCCGGGGTATGTAGCGGGGTCCCCCGAATCCTTCGCCGTTTTGCGGCTGATTTGCGGGGGGGGCTGGCCCGCCAAAGTAGCGGACGGAAGAATTGTTGTTCGGGCTGCCGTTGGTCATGGCACCATCCATGCGACCACTATTACCATCCATGCGACCACTATTATTGTTCACGATGGGCGGATTGATCTGCACAGTTTGAGGATTTTGCCCTTGCTGGCCGAACCCTTGCTGTCCGATTCTGGGTTGAGGCGTAAAACGGCGCCAGCCATCGGCGGATGAAACGGGCGTCTGCTGTGGCGCTCGATAAAAGCGTGAATTTGCGTAGTTTGCATGGACGGAGAGACCAGAAACACTTGCGCCGGTATTTACGGAACGGGGACGCATTAGAGTGTTGACTCCGCTCACGACTCCACCTCTCGCAACTTCATCGGAAGACGGCCGCAAAAAAAGATTCGACCGGCCGAACTCCCCTGCCCCGATTCCCGTAATTGCATTGGTGTACCGCGCATTCTGAAATGCCCCGATGGTGCTGCCGGTCCGATTCATAACCACCGCATTGAAGCTTCCGAACCCGCGTCCGTACCAGGGTCTGAATGGTTCGCGTGGACCCAGCGGCACCCAACCGATGTGGCCGAAGCCAAATCCGAAACTGCTGCCGAATCCCGGAGACCCCCAACCAACGAAGCCTACCAGTGCCGGCCGCCAGTGATGGGGTCCCCTGCCACCTGGATACCAGGCCCAACCGAAAGGACCACGGAACCATCCACCATAGTGATACGGAGCCCAACCCCAGGGATCGTAGCTTACCCAGGTCCAGCCGTAATAGTCGAGATAATTCCACTGGCCGTCCCGATAAGGGGCCCAATCGGGCGGAACGTTGGGCACCCAAACCGATCCATATTGCTGGTCTTGCGTCCAGCGCCCGTAGTTGTTCAGTTCCTCCGTACCGTTGACATCGGGACTGATTTCCGCAGACCGGCGTGAGTTGTCGGCCAGCCGTTCCTGGGACCGGTCGCGCTCGAAATTCCAGCGGTCCCAGTCGTCGGGGGCAGCGGCGGTGACGGTCATGAATTCCGGATCACCGATCGGACCCCGCGAAAGCAGAGTCGTGCCCACTTGCAGCCTCTCGGATCCGGTTACGGAAAACACTTCCGCATCCCCGGCGCGAACGGTAATTTCGCTGGAGCCATCCGGCCGAACCAGAACACGGTAAGTTCCCTGCCGAAGTGGCTTAATGGACGAATTCGGCAAACTGATTTCGACGCTGGATCCGGCATCGAGATCGCGCGCAATACTAAGTGTGACCAGACCTTGGGCGATCTGAACCAGAGAGTGATGATACTGCAAGTCTCCCATGCGGACTTCGCTGCGCGATGCGATGCGCAGAGCGTCTATCGCGTCAAATTGCAGTTCAACCCGGCCATCGTCGCCAGTAACGATGCGATCCCCCGTTACCAGGGGTTCGTTCAGCATACTGTTGGCTGCATTACCGGAATCGCCGCGAGCCGTGGTAACCGCCCCATTTAACAGGCTGACCCGGGCGACACCGTGACTAGCCGCGTCCATCGGATCGTCCAGCGGCGCTTGCGGATCGTGGGGCTGAGTTGCGGGCAGATGACTCTGCGGCTGAGCCGTCAGCGGCAGAAGCATAAGGGTGAGACCGATCAGCAGGATTCGGATTCGTGTTTGTGCTTGGCCCGCCATCGCAATACTCCACCGTTCCGTTGGGAAAGCAGCAATCCCATATCCAAACGATAACACGCCTATTTTCTGAGGCTTAAATCGCGGTAGCCAGGTGAGACAAAGGGCCGAAAACCACCACTATGATTGCGATGGATCACTTGTGCGGCCCGGCGGTGGGGCCAGCGGCCCAGCAAATTAACCTACGGTAAATCCCTAATGTTGGGAACAATTTGTGCCGATTGGCGTCTTAATAGTAAGCGCCTTTGACCGCGCTGGTAAGGCTCTGGCCCAGAATCCAAAACGCAGATCGCCGCATCTTACCCTTTATGAAGTACCGGAGACTATGAAGTACTGGAGCTTCCTCTTAGCGAAACTGGCGGTGGCGGTCACCCTGCTGTGGGGTATACGCAAGATTATGTTGGGCTTGATCCCCACGCCGCAGACTTTCATGTATGTCCGCTTCCGTGAACCATTCGCCACAGATTTGGGCTATACATTCACGATGTGGATTTACTGGTTACTGGTGGTCGGTGTGATCTGGCTGGCGCTCTGGGACCAACGCTACCGTTGCCGGACTTGCCTGCGGCGGCTCCGCATGCCGGTGCACACGGGTTCCTGGACGCAGGTGCTATTTGGCTCACCGCGAACCGAGTACATTTGCCTGTACGGCCATGGTACGTTGAAGGTGGACGAACTCCAGATTCACGGCGATCAAATCCGTGACTGGGAGCCCCACGAGGACATGTGGAAAGAACTCGCGTCGTACGGGGAAACCAAAAAGTAAATGCCCATGTTTACGCTGCTGCTGACGCCGTTTTAGACGTAGTTGTTGAAGTTGTCGTGCGGGCTCGGCTGACAGACACCGATACGCTAAACATCTTGCGCGACACTGGCTTTAAAAACGAAGGTTCCCGTGGCCATTAAAGTTCTTGCGCGTAACCGGGCCTTGCTGGTGCGATTCGTCATGAACCCGTGGGGCCGCGCGTTCATCGTCGCATTTGCTCTCTGCGGCACATTAATGGTGGCTACCTTTACGTATTTCTATGTGAAATACGCAGGGATCATAGAAGAAAAGCTGCGCAATGGCCCGTTTGGGAACACTTCCCTGCTCTACGCCGCTCCCAAGCCAATGATGCTGAACGATCCGGCACGTGTCTCGGAAATTGTTGACTATCTGCATCGCGTGGGCTATTCCGATTCCAGCCGCAACCGCCTGGGCTGGTATCACGTGCGGCCGGATGCGGTGGATATCAATCCAGGTCCGGACGGCTACGATCCCGAAGGCGCGGTGATCAAAATCTACGACGGGCACGTAAGCCAAATCATCTCCTTGCGCGACAACACGGAACGCACGCGGTATGAACTCCAACCGGAATTGATCACAAATCTCTTCGATCAAAAGCGGGAAAAACGGCGCATTGTGGAATTTGGCGATATTCCCAAAGTGATGGTGAATGCGGTTCTGGCGGCCGAGGACAAACGTTTTTTTGAGCATTCCGGCTTCGATCCGATTGGAATTTTGCGAGCCAGTTGGATTGATTTGCGTGATCGTAAAGGGACGCAAGGCGCCTCGACGTTGACCCAACAGCTGGCTCGGACACTCTGGCTAGGGCCGGAGCGCGGTTGGCGGCGCAAGTTACCCGAAACTCTTATCACGCTGCACCTGGAACAGAAGCTGAGCAAAGAAAAGATTTTCGAGGATTACGCAAACGCGATCTATCTTGGCCACCAAGGCAGTTTCAGCATTCATGGTTTCGGCCAAGCGGCTTCCGTTTATCTGGGAAAAGATTTGAGCCATGTAACCCTCCCGGATGCGGCGCTGATCGCCGGATTGATCCAGTCCCCCATCGGCCGGAATCCATTTAAATATCCGGATCGGGCCCGTCAGCGGCGCAATTTGGTTTTGCGGGCCATGCATGATAACGACTTCATTACCGAGAAGGAATATGAAGACGCCGCTGCGTCGCCCTTGGCGTTAGCTTCCAAAGACGCCGGCGATTCCAGTGATGCGCCCTATTTCGTGGATCTGATCA
This sequence comes from Terriglobia bacterium, assembly GCA_025350105.1. Taxonomy (GTDB): domain Bacteria; phylum Acidobacteriota; class Terriglobia; order Bryobacterales; family Bryobacteraceae; genus Palsa-187. The sequence goes on from JANXYJ010000162.1 coordinate 4,799, forward strand.
ACGAAACGCTCACGAGTCGTTTCGAGAACTACGATTTTCAGGGCATGTCGTTTCGGGTGTATACAACGCTTGACATGGACCTGCAGCGCGACGCCGTGGAGGCGGTCCGCATCGGCATTCAAGAGACCGATAAACTGTGGGCCAAGCGCAGCAAGAAATATGGCACGGCCGAGATGCCAATGGCCCAGGTCGCGTTGGTGGCGCTGGACGCCGATACCGGCGAGTTGAAAGCCTTGGTGGGCGGCCGCAATTATGGCGCCAGCCAGTTGAATCACGCCATCGCCCGGCGGCAGCCAGGATCCTCCTTCAAGCCTTTTGTTTACGCCACGGCTTTTGGCACGGCGCTGCAAGATGGAGCGCAGGCGATCACGCCGGCGACGGTAGTCACGGATGAGCCGACTACCTTTATGTTCGACGGCAATCCATACGAGCCCGCGGATTTTGAAAAACCGCAAGGCGCGGTCACTTTGCGGCAGGCCCTGGCGCATTCGCTGAATATTCCCGCGGTGAAAGTGGCGGAGATGGTGGGCTTCGATCGAGTTGCAGAAACAGCGCGACAGGTGGGTTTGAATTTGCGTATCCGCCCGACGCCGGCCATTGCGTTGGGAGCCTACGAGGTAACGCCGCTGGAAATCGCCGCCGCATACACCGTCTTCCCTAATGCCGGGCAGTTATTAAAACCGGGGTTTATCAAAAGCATTCGCGATCAGGATAGCGGAACGCTTTTTGACAACAAACCGGAACGCAAGTATGCCATGGACCCGCGTGTGTCCTATCTAACACTGAGCCTGATGCAGGAAGTGCTGCGCTCAGGCACCGGCGCCGGCGTGCGGGCGCGAGGGTTCTATCTTCCGGCCGCGGGCAAAACCGGCACTTCACGCGATGGGTGGTTTGCCGGATTCACCTCGCGGGTGATTTGTATCGTGTGGGTAGGCTTCGACGACAATCGGGACATCAAGCTGGAAGGGGCCCACAGCGCTTTGCCCATCTGGACGGAGTTCATGAAGCGGGCGCATCAACACTCAGCCTACAAGAACGTCCGCGAATTCTCCTCACCAGAAGGCGTGGTAACCGCCGACATCGACGCCGAAACCGGCCAACTCGCCACGCCCAATTGCCCGAAGGTGATCAGCGAAGTGTTCATCGCGGGTTCGGAACCGGTGGAAGCGTGCCACCTTCACGGCGGCGGAAGGACCCAGATCGCGGGCTGGGAATCGGCATCGGAAAAAGAGAAGGCAGACAAAGACAAGGACAAAGCGGACAGAGATATGAAAGACGCCGCCGGCGAAACCACTGTCGCCAGCGCCGAAAATCCCAAGCCTGTGCGCGCAAAGAAGGTCCGCAGTATTCCGGTTACGCCAGAACCCGCGCAGCCTCCCGTGAGGGAGAGACCGGCGAAGGGATTTTTTGGGCGAATTCGGGATATTTTCAGGTAGTACCAGTGCACGTCGTCCAACAATAGTGGTGGGTCGCGAACAGACCTGCCCAAGGTGCTGGGAATCGACAAGTGCTGGTGCTAAAGTAGAAGTCAGAAATGGAGGCGATGGAATGATGCGTCTCTTCTTAACGTCACGGGTCTTGAAATCACATTTGACGGTATTTGTTACTTTGACGGCGGCGTTGTCAGCGCACGCACAGTCAATTGCGCCGCCATCATCCGCTCAAACGGTTGTGCCCGTGAGCGCAGCCGCTGCGGCCCCCACCGGTAGCCGAACCCTTAGCCTGACCGAGCGCGGCGACATCTTCATGGCTCGCAAAATGTTTCGCGAAGCCATCGAAACCTACAAGGAAGCCCCGCCCAGCGCCGCGGTGATGAACAAAATCGGCATCGCCTATCATCAACTGGCGGATCTGAACGTAGCGCAGACCTATTACTTGAAGGCGATGAAACTCAACCCTGCCTTCACTGAAGCGATCAACAATCTGGGGACAATTTACTACTCCCAGCATTCCTACCGGCGGGCCATTACGCAGTACAAAAAAGTGCTGCGCGTGAAGCCGGATTCGGCTTCCACTTTGGCCAACTTGGCCTCGGCCTATTTTGGCCGCAAGCAATACGAGTTGGCGCAAGAGACTCTGGATAAGGCACTGGAGTTGGACCCGAATGTTCTCGAATCGCGCGGCGGCGGCGGGGCGGTCGTGCGTGATCGCTCGGTTCCCGACCGCCCGACGTTCTTCTACATCATGGCTAAAACGTACGCCAAGAAGGGCCTGAACGAACAGGCGATCAGTTATATTCGCAAGTCGCTCGAGGAAGGTTTCAAGGAACGCGAGAAGTATACCCACGAACCTGAATTCGCCGGGCTGCGCAACGATCCTGAATTTCAAAAGGTTATGGCTTTGGAGCCCAAGGTCCTCTGATACCGCCTCGCTGCGTTTCATTTTTATTGCCGCTAGTGGCGCTGGTGGGTCTGTCGGGCTGTTCGCGGAACGGTGAGCCCGCGCAACGCTTAGCCATTTTGCCTTTCGAGAATTTGACGGGTGAACCATCGCTAGATTGGATCTCCCAAACGGGCCCGCAGATTCTGGCCGGTGAACTCGCCGGAGACGAAAAGTCCGTCACCAACCTGGTGCCGGCAATTGTGGCAAACGTCGCACAAGCATACGGAATGAGGGCGCAGAGTTTACTGCACACCAGCGTGACCAAACGTGGGGATAAATTTGCGTTTGCCTGCAATCTGGAGGATGCGGCGACCCACAAAACCACGTCCGCTGCTTCCGCCGAAGGCAGCGTCCTTTCTGCCATTAACCAGCTCGCGCACAAAGTGAATGCGAAAGCCGTGGCGTTTTCGACAAATAATGACGAGGCCGTAGCCGCTTGGGGCCATGGTGATTACGAACACGCCACCATGCTTGATCCGGATTTTGGTCCAGCCTGGGAATCCTGGGCGGTCCAGTTGCTGAACTCGCAGAGGAAAGACGAGGCCAGGGAAGTGGCGCATCGTGCGCTGGCACGACCGTCTTTGAAGCCCGCGCTGGTGCAGCAACGGATCGAGTTGCTGGCGGCTATCGTGGACCAGAATGTGAACGCCCGTAAGGCGGCGTTGATTCGCATCGCCGGACTATCGCCCAACGATCCGGCTGCCCAGCTGGCGGCGGCGGATGCGGAAGATCTGGCGCGCAACTATCCAGCGGCAATTGAGCGTTATCAAAAAACGTTGCAGATCGATCCGCAAAACGCCGGTGCGATGAACGGCTGGGGATACGCCGAGGGTGAAGCTGGGCACCTGGATACGGCCAAAACCATCCTGGAGGAGTACGGCAAGCAATTCGGGCAACTGGTGAACTCACTCGATTCACTGGGCGAAGTGCATTTCATGAATGGCAAGTTCAAGGAAGCCGCGGATTACTTTGAGAAGGCTTCTGCCGCCGATCCCAAGTTTCTGAATGGCGCGTGCCTTTTGAAGGCGGCGTATGCGCGGTGGCTGGCAAATGATGTGACGGCAGCCGATGCCAACATGCGGCGTTTTTTAGACAAAAAGAATAAGGACGGCGATGTGGCGGTGGCTTGGCGAGAAGCCTCCTGGCTGTACAGCACGGGCCGGAGAAAAGAAGCGCTGGCCAAGTTGGAACAAGCGCCGCCGGATCAGCGGGATGTGATCGATCGCCAAAAGTCCGTTTGGCGTGGTGATGTGAAGCCGCCCCAGGATTTGAAGATGCTGAAAGATTTGTTGGATAGCACCGTGGTGGCGATGGACGGTTTGCCGCGGACAATCTATGCGGCTGCTTTGCTGCGCGCCGGGCAACAGGATGCGGCCCGCCAACAACTGCAGCGCTGGCCTTTACCGGAAACCGCCGGAGATCCGCTGCTGCAGTCTCTGGTGTTTCCGCAGTATCTGGAACTGCGAAGACAATTGGGTATGCACTAGGCCGGTTGCACCAGGATGCGATCCTGCCATCGCAAAAAAGCAAAACGCGGAGCATGGAGACCCTCTCGGTCTTCCCTGCCCCGCGCCCGAACACCAAACTGCAAGTGTCCGTTGGTAGGTTTAGCTACCTTGGCTGGAAGCGTTGGTCATCACCGACGCGATCTTCGAGAAGATCGTGCTGATGCTGGTTGCCACGCCCGGCATAATCGCGCCGGCAGCTACGGCCACAAAACCCGCCATCAAAGCGTATTCGATGAGGTCCTG
>JANXYJ010000164.1 GCA_025350105.1 Terriglobia bacterium
GTGGGTTTGCATTTACCTGTGAAGCCACAGCGCCGATGTGAAGTGCCCTTTCGAACGCCGAAATCAGGTCAACAGGACTACGCATTTCGGATTTCCGGCCGTCGTCGTCAGTCGGGAACTGGAAGAGTTCCTCCTCGAATGGGCCAAAGACGGCACTTACCCACTCGATGGTTTTAAGTATCTGCTGAACTTGCATTTAACAAATGCTACCGTATTCCCAGAACAACTTAAAAAATGTCGGCATTTGTCCTACGTCATTATTACCCCTTGTTCGAATGAAACGGATCGGGCCCGGGCCGCGCGGGCTCGGGCGTGGCCAGATCCAGGTTCACCACGATGGGCTCCTGCCCGCTGCGCACGACGACGGCTTCCACTGGCTCATCCGGCCTTGCGTTCATTTCCTGATGCGGAACATACGGAGGCACATAAATGAAATCGCCCGGCCCGGCTTCTTCCACAAATTCCAGATTGTCGCCCCAACGAAAACGCGCACGGCCCCGCACTATATAGAGGACAGTCTCCAGTTCCCCATGATGATGCACGCCCGTTCGCGCCGCCGGTTGCACCGTCACCGTGCCGGCCCAAAGCTTATTCGCTCCGGTTCGCGCATGCGTGATCGCCGCCGCGCGGTCCATCCCCGGAGTCTGCGGAGTGTTGGTGTCTAGTTCACCGGCGCGAACAATCTTGATTCCGTGCTCTTTCCAATCGGACATGAGCTTCATTAAAGCATGTCTTCTGTAAACATGGTTACCGCGCTACCGCTTTCGCAAACAGCTCCACCGTCGATAAATTAAATGCGCCCGAAATTCCATGTCCGCTGCCTGGTGCCAAATCCACAAAACCCACTTCGTCTACTTTTGTGAGATCCGGACTCTTCACCTCCACCGTCGTCTTCACTTTGATGGGATCCAGCTTGAACCAACGCAAGCCAGTGAACGCCACCTCCACTTGCAGAAAGTCGCCTTCCGTGTTGATGGCCCGGCTGCCCGCCAGGTAACTTCCATCCGCAAGCCGCACCATCGGGTACAGCACGTGCAAGCTCATCGTGCGTACCGTTGCACGCAGGCGCGCCAGCCCGGTCAGGTCGGCAAAGCTGGTCTTGTCACGTAGCGCAATCGCCAACGGAGAGTTCACCACGCCGCTCCACAAATCCATCCGGTGTTCGTGGTCGGCTACATCCACATTGCGGGCTTCGGTGCCATAAAGCTTCAGCTCCAACTTGGGATTGGTGATGGCGTCTTGTGTGGCGCGGCGGTTTTCATCCGTTAGCGGTGGCGTATAAGGCGGGTATTTCCACGTTTCTTTGAACAGCAGCGCCTCTTGCGCCGTCGCGATTGCGGACAGCTCCGTGGCGGACAAGATCGTCAGGAAGATGCCAACCAGTAGAGGCCTTTTCATGGCCCAATTAAAGCACAGCCAAATGGAGCGCCGCCAGTGTGCCCCGCTGTTTGCCCGCCGATGTATTCGCGCCCGCAGTTGTATACTCGTGCGAGGGAATTCGGGCGACAACGGTTGGCGCGGAAACAGAACACGCATGAAAACCCGGTTGCCTTGCGCTACGTTGTAGAGATCGGATCACATGACAGCAGAACAGCTTGAACAGAGTTGGCGGAGCGATGCCCGCTGGGCCGGTGTGCATCGTTCTTATAAAGGTGCGGACGTGGTGCGCTTGCGTGGCTCGGTGCAAATCGAATACACTTTGGCGCGCATCGGCGCGGAGCGATTATGGAATTTGCTACACAGCGAACCGTATCTGGCGGCCTTGGGTACGGTGACGGGCCACCAGGCCGTGGAGCAGATTCAGGCTGGATTGAAGGCCATTTATGTTTCCGGCTGGCAGGTGGCGGCGGACAACAATCTGGCGGGCCAGATGTATCCCGATCAAAGTATCTATCCGTCCAATAGCGTTCCGGCGCTGGTGCGCGGTATCAACGCGGCGCTGACGCGGGCGGATCAAATCCAAACCCGCGAAGCTGCGGGTGCGAATCCAAGTGAAACTTATTGGTACGCGCCGATCATTGCCGACGCCGAAGCCGGGTTTGGTGGGCCGCTGAATGCGTTTGAGTTGATGAAGTGGATGATTGAAGCCGGCGCCGCGGGAGTGCACTTTGAAGATCAGCCTGCCGCCAAACGCGGCAGGGGAGCGGCGGTGGCCCCCATCGCGCATTGTATTGAACAGCTGACTGCTGCCCGTTTAGCCGCGGATGTTTGCGGCGTGCCCACCGTGATCATCGGACGCACCGACGCAGAAGGCGCGAAATTTTTGACGGGCGAGAGTGATGAAAGGGACGCTCCCTTTGTTACTGGCGAACGTACCGCTGACGGCTTTCTGCCCTACAAAGGAGGTGTGGACGCGGCGATTGTGCGCGCCTGTGCGTTTGCTCCGTATGCCGATTTGTTGTGGTGTGAAACCGCGCGGCCGAATTTAGAGGAGGCGCGGAAATTCGCTGAAGGTGTACACCAATATTTTCCCGGAAAGATGTTGGCCTACAACGCCCCGCCCTCCTTCAATTGGAAGCGCAAAATGGACGAAACCACACTAGCCAAATTTCAAACCGAGCTGGGAGCCATGGGCTACAAGTTTCAGTTTGTGACGCTGGCCGGGTTTCACGCATTGAATCATTCCATGTTTATGTTGTCAAAAGAATACGCAAGCAACGGCATGGTTGCCTACGCGAATTTGCAGGAACAGGAATTCGCGGCAGCCAAGGCGCATCGCTTTTCGGCGCTGAAACATCAGCGTTTTGTGGGCAACGGTTACTTTGACGATGTGATGAGGACCATTGTGGGCGGTGGCAGTGCGGACGCGCAAGAAGAGTAACGGAACCATGGTTGGCGCAAATCTGGCAAACTGATACCTATGCCCAACACGCTTCTTGAACTGATCAGTCTTGCACCCGCAGAGAACACCGCCATCCTTCTGCCGGAATCCGGCGTTCGCGTTTCTTATGGATCGTTACAAAAGCAAGTGGTGGCCATGGCGGACCAGTTGGCGAGCTTGGGAATCGGACGCGGCGATCGCGTGGCCACGGTTCTGCCGAACGGATTACCATGCGTGGTGAGCTTCATCGCGGCATCGGTGGCTGGCACCGCCGCGCCCTTGAACCCCGGCTATCGCGAAGATGAGTTTAGTTTTTTCCTGGAAGACACCAACGCGAAAATTCTGCTGTGCCCGCCCGAAGGCGC
>JANXYJ010000171.1 GCA_025350105.1 Terriglobia bacterium
TCGCCTTCGCGATCCGGATCGGCCGCCAGAAAGACCGAATCGGCGCCTTTTGCCGCGGCCTTCAGTTCCGCCATCAGCTTCTTTTTGCCGTCGATGACCTCATAAACCGGTTTGAAGTCGTTGTCCACGTCGACCGACAAATTCTTCTTCGGCAGATCCTTCACGTGCCCCAGCGACGCCTTGACCGTATAGTTCTTCCCCAAGTACTTTCCGATAGTTTTCGCCTTCGCCGGTGACTCCACGATGACGAGATTCTTTGCCATATAAATGCGTAAGACCTTCCTGATTCACGTAAAACAACCCGAGCCTTCCGGCCCAAACCGAGCGTCCACCTTTAAACAACCGAAAGCTTAGCACACAGCAAACATGCCAGTTGTGCAGCCCATTCACTCCGTTATTAGATGACGCTTAACTGGACCACACGCGAATGTAGCTTTTACCCGGCAGTTGACGCACCAGTCCAGCGAGTTCCAAATCAAATAGAATCGCTATGATTTCGGAAGTGCTGCAGCCTTCCACGCTTTCCACCAAAGTGTCCAAACCAGTGGGTGCGTCCGGCCGCAAGGATCGCAGGACCGCTTGTGCCGCTCTTGCCATGGTCGGCACAGGACTGGTAGATGCAAAATCGGCAGAATTGGTTTCAGCTGGCTGGTCCGCTGAATTTTCTTCTTGTAGTTTCAGGCGGTTACGGCACTGATCCACCAAGCGCCTGCGCACCGCTGGCTCCAGCTCTGCAGCCACATCGTTCCATTCCTGGACCAGTTTGGCGCCCTGTTTGATGAGGAGATTGGGGCCCCAGCTCATTTTGGAGGTGATGTTGCCGGGCACTGCGAAAACCTCCCGGCCCTGTTCGGAGGCTAACTTAGCGGTGATAGCCGAACCCGAGTACTCGCTCCCCTCCACCACCATGATGCCGACGCTGATCCCACTGATGATTCGATTGCGGATAGGAAAATTCTGAGGATAGGGGGGGGCCTCCATGGGGAATTCCGAGATAATCAGGCCGTCCTTCGCCAGCTGTTCGGCCAACTTGCGGTTCTCCGCCGGGTAGATCTGGTCGATTCCAGAACCAAAAACGGCCACAGTATCCCCGTTACCCTCCAGGACGGCCTTGTGGGCCGCCGTATCGATCCCGCGGGCCATTCCGCTGGCGATGGTCATACCTGCTTCCGATAACTCCCTCGATAGACGGGTTGCGGCTTGGGTGCCATAGGCGCTGGGACGGCGGGTGCCCACGACCCCCAGCATCACGCTGGACAGTAGTTCTACCCGTCCTAAAGCAAAGAGTATGGGTGGCGCGTCGAAAACGGCTTTGAGCAGCGGTGGATAGGCGGGATCACTTAGCGGAATGATCCGTACGCCCGCATGCGCCGCTTTCTGTTGTTGGTCGGCGGCGTCTTCGAAAGCACACCCGCTGGTAACGCTTTGGGCGACGGCGGCGGATATGCCGATTGATTGGAGCTCCGATTTCGAGGCGCGAAAAACGGCTTGCGGGGTCCGGTAAACGCCGATCAATTGAACCGCTTTGCGATTCCCCAAACCCGGCGTCAAGCGCAGGGCCAGCCAATGCAAGAGGTTTTCGTCGGTGGCCGCGCTTGGCGATTGCGGATTGCCGCTCGGTTTCGCCGTCATGACCGTCCATAGGGCGCAATTGCCATAAATGGATGGTGGGATCGGGCAGCTATTAATCTCAAATCCGCTCAGGAAAAAACCAGAAGCAACTGGCAATTGCTCCTGGTTTTCTTGGTGCGACTGTTACCTCGGTTGCCGGGCCGCCCAGCCAAGCCGGGCGAGGTGCGCAGCCGCGATCGCAAACTGAGCGCGGGGGCTGGGGAGTAGCTCGCGTTTGACCTGATTCCCGGCAAGCTGCCTCATGATTCGGCAAAGGGTTATATGCTAGAACTGGGAATGCTATGGACAGTGGGCGATATTTCAGTTTTGCCGGTGGGCCGGCCGGGAGTTGGTCTGTGTTCAAAATCGCGACGGTGATCGGCGCTGCCTTGCCGATAGTTGAACGTCTGGAAATCCTCGACGGCCATCCTCCCGCAGACATCGCGCCGCAATGGGTTTTGCGCGGAGTCACCAGCAACGAACGGTATGTCACACGGGCAGAGAAGGGCCTGCTGGTAGCCAAACAGGCTGGTCTGGGGCGTCCGCAAGCCAAATTAGGGGCAGTGATTCCCATCCGTAAGAACGCCGCATGGTGGAGCATGACCCAGGACGAGCGGCGGGCGATCCTGGAGGAACAATCGCACCACATTCATACCGGATTGAAATACCTGCCCGCGATTGCACGCCGGCTGCATCATTGCCGAGATTTGGGTCGGGATTTGGCAACGCCCGAGGCGCCGGAGCCATTTGATTTCATTACCTTGTTCGATTACGCCCCCGAGCACGCAGCGGCGTTTGAAGATCTGGTGGGCGAGCTCCGTGCTACGGAGGAATGGAAGTATGTCGACCGCGAGATCGACATTCGAATTGCGCGCGAAAGGGGCAAGTAGCTCAGAATCTTCGGGCTTGGCTGTTTCCGGCTTGGCTTGGCCCCGAGGCCGGACCTGCGGTAATCTGAAAGTCGTTACCGCACCGACGGGAATCCCGATTTCATAAAAACATGCAAGCAACCTACGATGATGCCAATCTGCTGCTCCGCCTCTATGATTTGAGACGCGAGGACAAAATGCGCGAAGCGCGTGCCTGGTTTGTGGCGAACTTCAAACCCAAGACCCTGGCGGATATGCAAGCGCTGTGCCCGCCTGGTTCGGCCCCGAACGCTTACATGCGCCAAGTGACCAGTTACTGGGACATGGCCAGTTCGTTTGTGGCCTCTGGCGTTCTGAGCCCGGAGTTGTTCTTCGATAACAATCGTGAATGTCTGCTGGTATGGCTGCGGGTGCGCAAGTTGCTGCCAGAACTACGTGCGGCGTACCAGGACCAGGCGTTTTGGAAGAGCCTGGAAGCGGTGGGCAATTTGTTTTGCGCGCACATGGACAAGACCAGCGCGGGTTCGCTCGAAGCCTTCGCCGCCCGCGTCGGCGCTGCCTAGCCAGTCTTGAAATCGTGCGTCAGGAACCAGACTTTTTCGGCGAGCGGGAACTCGCCTTGATTTACATCGCCAAAAAACTGAAAGAAGCGCTGGCGCTGGAAGACGTGTTGACCAAGGCAGCTGTCGAATACCTGGTGGAACCGGATAAATACAGTGGCGGCGTGATTTTCCGCAGCGAACGGGTCGGCGCATTTTTCTACGTCGCGCCGCCGGATGAGGATGCCACGCGCAGCCTGCTGCTCGCCCAGGGCTATAAACCCTGGGACCCTGACTAACTTTGGGATTCTAGCCGTTGGTAGACCGGGGTGATGAACAGGAATACGGGATCATCCTGTGAGGCGTTCTATTGGCTGTTTCACACTACTCCTACAGGTGTTAAAGGCCGATCCAAATACCGTTACCCGCGACGAAAGCCGTCGGAAGATTTCCTCGGACTATGATCGCCGGGGTGCTTCTGTGCTGGCGGCACCGGATTTTTACCGCGACCGCGGCGATGATCTGCTGGCCCGCGCAACTCGCGAGTGGTGGGAGAGTGCTTTGCCACCCGCCGATCAACGGGTGAACACCAGGCTGGGGGCGCCGAAACTACTGGACTTGTGTTGTGGCACGGGGGCGTTCTCCGTCTACCCCGCCAAAATCGGGTATCAAGTGTGGGGTGTAGACCTATCGCCTAAATCCATTGAAGCTGCGGAGTTGCAAGCCAAGATTAATCGAGTATCTGAAGGTTGCTGTTTTCAGGTAGACGATGCCGTTGAGTTTTTGCGGCGCACGCGCGAAAAATTCGACGTCATCTCCATTTGCGGCAGTTTGTATTATTTGGAGTTGGAAACCGTTTTGCCGTTGATTTGCGATCGGCTGGCGGAGGGCGGGACATTTTTGTGCCTGGAGACCAACGGCGGTAATCGTTTTATGAGCGGGTATCGGCGTTGGAGAAACCGGAATCATCATCACCGGGATGCCCAGACATTGACCGGCTTGCTGCGCGAAAGTGACTACCGGGCGATCACCAAGGAATTTGCGGTCAGCAGAATGGAGTTTTTCGATTGCTTGACGTTACTCACACCGCTGGTGTTCCGGCTTTGTGGTTCCGACCGATCGCAAGCGGAACGCTACCACGCCTGGGCGCGGCAAATGGACCAGCTCCTGCTACGGCTGCAATGTCTGCACGGGTTAGCGTTCAAGATCGGTCTGATTGGTGTCAAACTCAGCGAACCTAGCAAGCTGACCGACTTTCCCAAGCTGGACGATCCTGTAAATCTTTAATTAGCCGAAGAGAGTCAAACGCTACTGCACGGTAATCGGACCGGATGTACCGGTAATACCGGTCAAGATATCGGTAACGGTAATCCTCTGGGTACCCGTGGTCTTAAACGTGATCGCAAAAACACCACCACCGCCGCCGACGGTTGGGTTGTTCCCTGGCAAGGTTGCGGCGGTATCGGTAGTGCCGACAAACAGCGTTCCGGTGTAGGAGTTTGCGGGGTTGCCATACTGATCAATCGCCGCGACCGTGATATTCATGGCCGTCCCGGAGGCGATGGTGGTGTTATCCGGCGTCAATGTCAGGCGCACGGCCGATGGAGTGGCGATGGGAATGGTCGCGATATTGCTAGTGTTGCCCCCCTGTGAAATGGTCAACTGTGCAAACGGGTTCGGGTTCAGGGAGGACGAAAGTTCAAACACAATCTGATACACCCCCACCTGCGAACTGCCCAGACTCGAGGAGATGACGATAGCTCCGCCTCCGCCGGCGTTGACAGAGACATCCGAACGCGGAGTGTTCGGTGGTCCTTGATACACCGCGCCATCGGCCAGTGCGACTCGGGCAGCCTCGGGGGCGACCAAACCCATGCCGGCGGCGAAAATCGCCAGCGTTTCTCCTGGAATCGCAGGGTTGTTCAGGGTAACTGGTTGTCCAGCCAAGCCGTTCACCGAGAAGCAGCAAGTGGTGGGATGGGTAAGGGTGAGGGAAAGCTGGGCGCCGCTGGTTGTGGTGGAACCGACAGAGGTGGCTACCGTAATACCCGACCCTGCGGTTCCGGCAATTTTGGCGGTCAGCCGGATGCGAGTGAACTCGCCAGTAGGCTGTGCGGTTAAGGGGCTGCCGGGATCGTTGTTGATTAGTTCAATTAAACCGTCGCGCACGGCAGCCAAACTATCGCCTTCCTGGACGGTGTAGATATAGGGCCGGGTAGCGATGGTAATGGTGCCGGTATCGCCGCCCTGAATGCCGCCGTCCACCGAAACGGTAGTGCTGGAAAAGTTCGATGCGTGCAGGGCGATGGCCGCCCTGGGTTCACTGCCAGCGGTCAGGCACTGCGCGGCGTTGGGATCCACGGTTGGGTTGCCGTAATAGGCTGTGGCATCGCAGGCGAAAATACCCGGGTTCTGAGTCTGCAAAGGGATCCCGATGGCGGTGGAGACGGTGGGTGATGGACCCGTGGTGCGGATCCAGGCGGAAACGCTGTCGGCGCCAAAGGTTTCCCACGGCACTTGAGCGCCGATCTGGGTGGGGGATACCTGAAACAGCGGGGCGCGGATTCCATCAAAATAGACTTGAATCCCGCCCAATTCAAAGGGAAGCTGCGCGTTCAATGGTGCCGAGGCATTGGTGGCGTTGGTGGCGGCCTGAATCAGCACCAAGGTTCCGGGCGCAACGTTCCCCGCGCTGGCGCCCCCGGCCAGGTTGCTTCCCGTGCTGCTCAGTGAGATTTGCGCGTTGGCGGCAGTGGGGCCAACGGCGGTTGCCAAGGTGACGTTGTTGCCCAGCGGTCCTGGTTTACGCGCAAAGAATTGAATGCTGGATGTGCCGTTCTGCGCCGTCACAAATACGTTGGGGTCTCCCAGCCCGCCATTGGCGCCGGTAATCAGCGTGGCCAGGCCCTTGGCGACTAGATCCAGCGTATCGTTGGTTTTGATGGTGTAGGGGTAATCCGTGCTGCCGCCACTGACACTATCGCCAATGGTGATGGTGGCCGTGTCCTGCACTCGAATCGTACCGCCCACGATCACTCCACCGGTGGCGAAAACCGCGCGGCTGGCGGCGTTGACGATGCCCGAAAGGGGCACCAGCGGCTGGCCCGGGCTGAACACGGTTACGCGGAAGTCGTTGGGATCGGACACATACAGGTTTTGATTGACGGGGTCCCAGGCGAGCGAAGTGGGTGTTTCGGTGGCATCGGTAGCGGCCCGGATAAAGGGGTTGCCAATGGTTGAGCCATCGGTGATGGGATCGGTGAATTCATCGATCTGCCCCAGGATGACGTCGGCTTTCGGGGCATCCTTCTTATTGCCCGTGGGCGCTGCCACGGGAATATTGCCGTACACCAGAACGCGATCATTGCCTGTATCTGCTATGAAAAGACGGGTGCCGTCGGAAAGTGCAAAGCGCGGGAAGTTTAGCGTTTTCCCGCAGCGTCCTGGATAGGACGTCATGCTGACGTTGGTCTGCGTGCTGGCGTTGGTGGAAAGCGTAAGGCTGGTGGTGGAGGTCCAACTGGCAACCAGATAGGTGACCCCGTTGATGACAATGGCCGAACCTTGCAGCGAGGAAGGGAACTTGGATCCTGACACCCACGTGACGGTGGATGTGAGCGCGTTCTTTACAGGCGCGGTGCTGACAACGGAGTTCACCAGGGTGGATTCGCAAAGGTGCACAGTATCGTTGGGGAGAGTTGTGGTGAAATCCAATTGGCCGATTTCGACGTCGGCGGGCTGCTGGTTGCGGGTGGGTAGGGAGTTCCAGATCAAGACGCGGCTGTAACCCAGATCACTGACGATGACGCGCTTGCCGTCGCTGGTGACGGAAGTGGGGCTAAGCATCGTGTCGTTGGTGGCGACCAGATTCAGATTGGTGGGGTTCACCGGCAGAACCGTGGTCAACTTGGGTTGGCCAAGGACCAGGTCGGCCGGCTTGTTGTTGCTGGTAGGGATGGAATTCCAGATCAAAATGCGGTTGTTGCCGGTGTCAGCCACGAATAACTGATTGCCCTGGATCCAGACGCCCTGCGGCGAACGCATGGCGCTGGCGGTTACGGCCAGGGGTGCAACCGTCGTGAAGTCGGCTTGGCCAAGGACCACGTCCGCGTTCACCGTATCGGCCGCCTTGGTGGCATCACCTGATGGAATGTTGTTCCAGATCAGAATCCGGTTGTTCAGCGTATCGGCCACCGCCATGATGGTTCCATTGGAAGCGACCGCGGTGGGTTGGCGGAAGGAAGCTGCCGTGATCGCCGGGTAAACCTGGGCACCGCTGGCGTCGGTCTCGTTATAGTGCGTGACCTGGCCTGGCTTGGTGCTATCCAGCGTGGTCAGCGCGACGGCTGCCGTGGGGACGCAAACCGGGCAGCGGCCACTGAACGGCGGAATATCTTGCGTTGGTGAAGGAATCGAGCCGTTTGGATTGGAGGTGTTGATGTTATTAAAGATCAGGACGCGATCCAGGCTGGGTTGAAAGCCGATCGCCGTTGCCTCCGTCACGAACAACCGGTTGTTGGCGTAGGCAATACCGCCCATGGCGCCGAAGACGGTCTTGCTGGCTCCGCTGAAGTTGACGTAATTGTTGGCGCCACTGGTGGTGGTGGTTACGGTAAGCGTGCTTCGGGAGGTGAAGGTTGGCTGGCCCACCACGGCGCGCGCGGCCTGACCGGTTAGGAAATCGGCGGCAAAACCGGCGCCGGTGCACAGCGATACAAGAGCAATGTATTTCAGCATTCGTGAATTCAATCTACGTCGTTTCTTTGTCGTTTCTGTTAAGGGTGCTTGATGCGATGAAAGGCCAGACCCAATCTCTTCAGTATAACAGCGAGCCTGGAACCGAATAAAACATTCAGATCAACACTCCTGTTAGATAGTCCGCTACGACGACAAAAGAGTGGACGTACTTCCGCAAGAAAGAGTTGCCGAAAAACGCCTAAGGCCTACTGCTTGTCTTCGAAGGTGATCTCGGATTCCGCTCCAAACTTGCGATAGTTGCGGAACTCGATGCGATTGCGGGAACAGCGGGTGCTGCCTTGCTGGCAACTCAACACTTCGGCGACGGTTGGCAAGAGGAACGGTCTGGGCGACGCGAGGCGGACAAAATCGTAATCCATGGCCATTTCCACTTTCTCTAAGGGGAACAGCAGAGGGATGCCGCGGGACTCCACTTCCAGGCGCATCACGCGTGAAGACTCGCGGTCGATCCACACGGTACCGCGATAGGCAGGGTAGTAAATCTGCGGACCAACGGACACGCGCCAATGCGATCGCTCCCGCGTGACTTCGTATTTGAACGCCACGCAGGGGCGGCCGTTCACGGTTTCCTGTCCGCTGCGGCGAAAACGGGCCGCGGCAGTGGGCGAAAAAATATCCTCAATCCAAGTGGCAAATTCGCCGGTGGACGACTGGCCACCCGTATCCATGATGGACTTCACGCTGCGGTTGCCTACTTTGACGTTGGCGTATTCCTGGTTTCCGTCCTTGTAGGTGACGTCGGCGGTGACCACGTCATGCGCGTCCCAGCCATTTTTAGGATTGTCGCTATCGTAGCGAGTGGTATTCTGCTTCACCAGGTAATTGGGGAGAGTGTCGGTATAGTCGGCCGCCGCCGCTTTGGCCTTCATGATGAGGGGATCTTCCTCGACCGGAATGATGCTGGTGGCAGCGGCATTCTCGGATGAATTCCCGTTTACCTTGCTTTCTATCGTGACGCCGCCAAGTGGGCTGTTTTCGGGCCGTGCGGAGGGCCCGCGGTTCGAGGCGGTACTGGCGGAAGCGGGAGCAGGCGCACCACCAGGAGCACTACCAGGAGCACTACGAGGAGAGACTCCGCCGCGGCGCAGTTGGGGGCGGCCCGGATCATCGGCGTCCGCGGGAGCATCGGCAGGAACCATTTGCGTTTTGGGCCGGGTGTCGTCCGGATCGGCAGCGGTAGCGATGGCGGCGCCGGTTGAGGCGTCTTGTTTTGCGTCACTCTTTTGGGCTTCGTCCGGCTGCGCTGCGCTCTTTGGCGGATCACCCGGACGGCGCATGACGGGGCGTTGATCGTCATCAGAACTGCTTGCCGCTTTTCCAGCCGGCTTTGGTCGATCCGCTTTCGCTTCGGACTTCAGGTCGGGCAAATCAAACGTTCGGGAGGCCGCGGCGCGATCCCCGGGAGTTCCTGACGAGAAGAACGCAATTTCCACTGCGGTGAAGTTGCCTTCTTCGTCCGAAGTTGCGTCCACGGTGAGGTGATCACCTTTGCTGAAGCTGGACAATTCCACCGGTTTGGTTTCCTTCAGGACCCGTGTGCGATCGCCGGTGCGAAAGGTGATGATGCGGTGGTCGTCGGCACCAGCACAAAACGATCACTGCTCGCGCCGGTGCCAAGCAGGCGCAATATTCCAGTAGTGCTGACGGTCGGTAACGGTTCGTTCTTGTTCTTGCGCGATTTGGACGGAAGGCCCGGCCTGTCTGCGCCGCCGCCACGCCCGCCTCTGCCGCCACCGGGATATTGACCGCCGTTGCGGCCGCCGCCGCCCGGAAAAGGACTGGTTTGGCCGGGATTACCGCCAGGATTGCCGATTTGGCCCGGCGCGGCATCCGGAAACGCCAGCGTAAGGGATGCGGCTATCAAAGTGGTCGAGAAAAGTAAACGCATAAAGGCAAACTCCCCGGACATCACCCAATTAGATTGGCCAAGTCCATGTGTTTGGCCGCGGTCCCGCAAGGTTCCGGTTACAGCCAGTGTACAGGTTCTGCTTGGGATGTTCTCCTTGCCGGTTGCGCCGCTGGTCGCTTACCATATGATTTCTAACCAGTTGGCGGAAAAGAAGCCGGCTGGTAAAGGGAAATCGATGGCTGAATCGAAAACCAAAAGCATTCGTTACCAGGACGCGGGCGTGAGTATTGACGAGGCGGACCGGGCCGTATCGTCGATTCGCACCATGGCGCGTAAGACCTTCACCAAGAATGTCTTAACCGATATTGGAAGTTTTGGCGGAGGGTACGCGCTGCGCGGTTATCGTGAGCCGGTGCTGGTGTCTTCGGCCGATGGAGTGGGCACCAAGCTGAAGCTGGCGTTTCTCACCGGCAGGCACGATACCATCGGCGAGGATTTAGTGAATCACTGCGTGAATGACATTGCGGTGCAGGGCGCGGTGCCGCTTTTCTTCCTGGATTATTTCGCGGTGGGAAAACTAGATGCAAACCTAGCCGCGAAGGTAATCTCGGGCATCGCACGCGGCTGCAAAGCCAACGGTTGCGCGCTGATCGGCGGCGAGACGGCGGAGATGCCGGGCTTTTATGCAGCGGGCGAGTACGATCTGGCGGGGTTCATCGTCGGTGCGGTGGAGAAGCGCAGGATGCTGACGGGAGCGAAGATCCGCACCGGCGATGTGTTGATTGGGCTGCCGTCGTCGGGCTTGCATACCAATGGCTATTCGCTGGCGCGCAAGCTTTTGTTTGAAGTAGCGGGTCACAAGCCGGATACGCGGTTGGAAAAGTTGGAAGCGAGTGTGGCCGATGAACTCCTAAAGCTGCACCGCAGTTATCTGAAGCCTTTGCGGTCGCTGGACGATGCCGGTTTGCTGAAGGGCGCTGCGCACATCACCGGCGGCGGTATCACCGACAACACGCCGCGAATTCTGCCCAAAGGTTTGGGTGCGCGTATCGATTTAGGGACGTGGCCGGTGCTTCCCATCTTTGAAATTTTGCGCAAGGTGGGCGGGATTCCGGAAGCCGATTGGCGCAGAACGTTCAACTTGGGGATTGGCATGATCTTTGTGGTGTCCGCGCGGAAGCTGGCGGAGGCGGGAAAGATTTTGGACAAGTTGAAAGAGCCGTGGTATCCCATTGGCGCGGTCATCAAGGCTCGCGGTGAGCGCGTCGTGTATGAATAAATGTTTTACGAGTAGCTTGTGAAAAAGCGTCTGGCGATTCTGCTTTCCGGGCGAGGATCGAATTTCGTGGCCATTGCGGATTCGATTCGAGCGGGAAAGTTAGACGCCGAAATCGCGCTGGTGATTGCCAACCAGAGCGATGCCCCGGGGCTGGCTATTGCGCGGGAACGGGGACTGAACGCGGTCGCGCTGTTAGCAAAAGGATTTGCGCGAGAAGAACGAGAAGAATACGACCGGCGTCTGGCGGACGAAATTGAAAAGAACAAGACGGACTTGATTTGTTTGGCCGGCTACATGCGGTTGCTGAGCCCTGAATTTGTGCGGCGCTACCCGGGCAAGATCCTGAACATTCATCCCTCGCTGTTGCCAGCGTTTCCTGGATTGGAGGTGCAGCAACAGGCGCTGGATCACGGCGTGAAGTTTTCCGGATGCACGGTTCATTTTGTCGACGAAGGCTTGGACAGCGGACCGATCATCAGACAAGCTGTGGTACCGGTGCTGGACGGGGACACTGCGGAATTGTTGGCGGCACGGATTATACAAGAGGAGCACCGCATTTATAGCGAAGCGATTGCGCTGGTGCTTTCGGGAAATTACCGGATCGACGGGCGGCGGGTTTACGAAAGCTGACCGCATTTTTCGCCCAATACGCGTATGCTAGAGAAGAGAAGATTATGCCTCCAGCCGCAAGATTAGGGGACATGCACATTTGTCCGGCCGCTACACCGGGATTGCCGCCGATTCCCCACGTGGGGGGACCGATCCTGCCGCCTTGCTGTGTGACGGTGATGATTGGCGGACAGCCTGCCGCCAGGGTAGGCGACATGGCACTTTGCGCGGCGTCGCCACCGGCTGCCATCGTGATGGGATCAACCACGGTGATGATCGGCATGCAGCCCGCGGCGAGAATAGGCGATCCAACCATGCATGGCGGGAAGATCGTCAAAGGGTTGCCCACCGTCATGATCGGCGGCTAGGTTTTACGCTTTGGGCCCCGGCCAACGCGCCACCGCTACCGTTTGCCACCCAAACGGGCTGCGGTTGATATTCAAGCGAAATAGTGGCCGAAACGCGGCCATGACTGTACGAGCGAGCCAACTGGACGGACCCTTCGAGTCGCTTTGCACGTCGCTGACTAAGCGCTTCCCGCGCAAGATGACGGCCATCCGATAAAGGTTGAAAAAGGGAAAGCCAGCGGTGGTTGCCTGCTCCACTTGAAAACCGCTGGCCTCGAGCACGGTGCGCAGTTTGGCGGGCGTGAAATGTTCACGGTGACCGATGTGTCGGTCAAACTCAGACCTAGGCCCGCCGGGCACAGTAACCACCAAAACGCAGCCGGGCGCCAAATAGGCCGAAGTATTTTTCAGTAACAGAATCGGATCGTCCAAATGTTCCAGCACTTCGCAGCAGGTGGCAAATTGGGCCCAATGTTTTAGCTCACCTGGGTTGCCGTTAGGCGCCAGCAGGTCACGCTGCAGAAACAGCCCGCTGGGGACTTTGTGCTTGGCCAGTTGAACGCCGGTGGCGCTGAGTTCCAGGCCCGCGAGTTGCGCATTGGGAAATACGCCGTTCAGTACGCGGGCGAAATCGCCTTGGCCGCTGCCGATGTCGAGGATTTTTGCTGCGTCCGCGCAGCCGTACTGTTTTAGCAGCGCGCAGGCAATGCGCTGGCGGTGCAGCTGAGCGGGGTTCTGCTCGGCCGAATCGGTGAAATCGCGCCAGTGTTGATCCCAATCGTCTTGGGCTATGGGTACGGTGGTTGGTAGGACGCTGTTCATCTCGCTGTTAATCCCGCTGTGTTAATCATGTGTTCTCCTGCAGACCGCGAACGTATTCAGACCAAACTTGTGAGAAAAGCACGTGATGGCCGATGGCGTAAAGCCAGCCCGCACCACCAGCGGCCAGAAATCTTTCACGTCGTAATAATTTTTGTGGTCGTTCATTTCGTCGGCGGGGCTGAGGCCCAGACGGAAAGCCGAGGTTTCCAGAAACCATTTGCCGCGCCAGGACGGCACGTTCAAAAGGCACACGCCTCCGGGCGCCAGCAGGCGGTGAAACTCCTGCAGAGCCGGCAGCGGTTCCCATAGATGCTCCAGGACGGAGATGCAAAGAATCACGTCCAGACTGGAAGAGGACAGCACGGAGAGCACCTCCGGCAGAGGACCTTGCAACGCTTTTACCTTGGGGTGGGCAATCAGATCGGGTGCGAGCGAGACATCCGCCAGCGTGACCGAAGAGCAGTCAGCAAGCACCGTCCGCGCCATCGCCGCATGGTAGCCGCAGCCGAAATCACCGATGTGCTTTCCTTGAAAATCCGGCACATGGCGGCGAATCTGGCGGGACGAAAGCCACACGCCGAAGCGATCGACCAGCGTCGGATTGTAGTCCTGGCCGAAGGATTTTGCGCGCGTGCCCTCTCGCGTTGGTTCTACGATGTTGGGAATGCTGGTCATCGAGGTTTCTCCGAATACGATTTCAATTTGGGCGGCGACTGATCTGGCTCCAGCAGCCAAGTCGTGCGGCCGTTAAAATAGTGCAGCAGCGCCACGTCCTGCGCCGGCGTCATCTCTCGGGCCCAGACAATCGGTGAGGCATCGATATTGGCGGCGTTGTAGACCCACTCTTCCTGCAATTCGTGATTCGGCGCGTAGCGAACCATCACCAAATGCTGGCCGGGCGTCTGCTGCAGCGTGCGTATCACTTTTTCCCGGGCTCCACCAAACTGCAGGCTTCGTTCCCACAAAGCGGCGCTCATCTGATCGCGGCCCGCGGGGAAGGACGGAGCACCACGATGGTGAGTGATCACTTCCGCCGCGCTATGAATGAACCCGCAGCCGATCATCAACAGAATCGCTCCCGTCATCAGCATGCCTACTGGCTTTCGGTTCCAGGTCCAGGAACTCAGCTGGGAAAGGGTGTGCAGGAATCGCAAATAAAAGACGCCCGCGAAGGCCGCGCCGTAATGCGGCAGCACGGCAATCAGCAGAGTCAACATGACCAGCGATACTCCGCACAGGAAAAGCGCCGCTTTGTGTTCGAGCGTCGTTAGGGGAGTGGGCCAAAGCAGCAGTAACAAGGCCAGTGGCCAATAGCCAATGAAGAAATCCAGCAGGATCAAGTTTTTGAGAGTGAAGTTCAACAGCGGATGTTCTCGCGCATCCTTCCACTGGCCTACATTCCAGCCGGCCCAGAAATCGCGCATTACCGTGTGGCGATAAACCGGCTGCGGGCGCAGAGGCATCATCGTGAACATGGACGCCACTGCGTATTGGCCGTCTTGCACCTGATAGGGCAGAGTGAATGGGTTTCCGGTGACGCGGTAATCGTAATAAGCCATGGCTCCGGCGGAGACAGCAAATACAGCAAGCGCCGGCACCCACGCCGTTTGCCACGCTGCCTTTGTGCGGATCAGATGCCACGCGAGCGGTATTCCAGTGGCCAGTCCCAACACAGCGGCGTCGTAAGGGCGCGAGTGCACCAGGATCGAAATGCCAAGGGCCCAGGTGGCACAGTGAAGAAATTGACGCTTGCGCCAGATGCGCGCGAGCGCTCCCAATGCCAAAGCACCCCCGATGGCCGGCACACCGCCGCCTTCGTAGGTGTTCATCCAATAACTGAAAACGCCAATGCGCAAAGCAAAAATCAAGGCACCCAGCAAGGCCCAACCGGGGGCGATGCAACCTTGCAGCATCCAGCACAAGGCCGCGCACATGAGGCCCGTGCTGAGGAAAACGCCACTCCACGGCGAGCCGAAAAATCGTTGACCGAAGGCGAGCGTCATGCCCTGCAGCATCTGGTATTTCGATGCGTAGGTGGGCCGCTGCAGGACTTGGAAGGTTTCGAAGTGTTCCCAGAAAGGATGCGGCGGATTGGCCAGCCTTCCGTGCGCGTAGGTATCGGAGGCCAGCAAGTAGCTGAATTCGTCATGAATATTCGGCGCGGGAACGGGCATCCACGGGAGTAACGCTGCGCGTAGTACAAAGGTCAGCATCAGCACTAGCGCGCATGCCAGCATGGGCCGCTCAGCGAATGAGTTGTACCGAGCTAACCAACGGTTCTTCGTTGCGGGATCAGCAACGGTGTCGACGGGGATGGGGCTGAGAATCGCCGGCATGGGCTAACTCACCGGGCTCCGATTCTGTTTCGTGGCCAAAGCCGCGGAATGCAGCACCAGCGTAAAGACAAAATTGGCGAAGCCGGTGAGCAAGCACAGCAGGCCCAGGATCGCCATTTGCGTGCGCCAGCCCGGACTGCCATTGAGGGTGAAGCGGTCGTGCAAATATTCGCTGACCAGAGGAAGCAGGCACCCTAATCCTGAAGCTGCAAGAAATCCGCTTGCGGCCACCGATCGATTGAAGCTGAATAGACGCAGCCAGCGATGGCGGGCGCGGCCGCTGTAATCGTGAAAAAGCTGCGAAAGGCAACCGAGATAGAAACTCTGCAGCCCGGCCACGCTGGCGGTCATGCCGAGAAGCATCCAATAAGTAGAAAATGTGTAGCCGGCGATGGTAATGGGGCCCAGACTGAGCGGCAAGGTGAGAAGCAATCCCACCGCCAGCAGCCACAGACCTGGCCGCAGTGCGAAGAATTCCGCCCCGTGAATCAACATACTGCGCAGATTCATCCATCCAGCGATCCAGGGCGACATCCAACCGTTGCGCAAATGGTGGCTGACCCGGCCGTCGCGGTCTTTCAAAAAATGCACCGGCACTTCGGCGCGGTTCAGCTCCATCTGCACCGATTTGAGGACGATTTCCGAGGCGTATTCCCAGGACTGCGAGCGGATGTCCATGCGCACCAGGGCTTCGCGCGTCATGCCGCGCATGCCGCAATGAATGTCCGAGAAATTGGATGAGTACAGACAGTTCAAAATCCAGTTGGTGAGCGGGGTTCCAAAATAGCGGTGCAGGCCAGGCATGGCGCCGTCCTCGATGCTGCCCTTGAAACGCGAACCCATCACGAAATCGTGTCCGTTGCGAAATTTCTCGACGAACGGAGCCAATTCCCGAAAGTCGTAGGTCAAGTCCGCGTCACCCATCAGGACGTATTTTCCGCGAACGTACGGAATGGCATCGATGTAGGCGCGGCCCAATCCGCGTTTTGGTGTACGTAGGACCCGGGCACCTTCGGCCAGCGCGAGACGTGCGGTCGCGTCGCTTGAGCTATCGATGATGATGATTTCGCCAATAACGTTGGCCGTGGCCATGCCGGCTTTGCACCATTGAACAAACTCGGTGATGGTCAGTTGTTCGTTCAGCGCAGGGATGACAATGGACAGTTCAGGATCTGAAACGTCGTCGCCCGGAATCAGGAGTTCGATTTCGGGAGTCTGCAGGCGGGCGAGATCGGCGAAGGGATTCGCGGCAGACGCCGTTACCTCCACACGTGGCTGCGCCTGTCTCGTTCCCATATATCTAAATCGGTGGTTCAGTGAACCGACTTTAGGCTGGGTAGTGGGGGTAAGCTGGGCTTTGACAGTCCACGTCACTCCCTTACGGTCGCGGCTTGGTGCTACGTTATTGGGTCAGAATTGGGTCAGAATTCGGTCAGACCGTTATTGGGTCAGACCAGTTTTTGTCAGACCAGTTTTTGTCAGACCAGCACCGTGAACACGTTTTCCTGCTCTTTGCGCTCCACGGGGCGGTAAAGCGTGTCGCGCTCCACAGGCTCGCGGCCGGCTTCGCGGATCAGGCGGAGCAACTCGCCGCGCCGCAGATTCTGCCCACTGCTGCCACCCGCATCTTTATAAATGTGCTCTTCCACCACCGTTCCGTCCAGATCGTTGGCTCCAAAGCGGAGCGCGATTTGCGCCACCTTTGGCGTCATCATCACCCAGTACGCCTTGATGTGCGGAATGTTGTCCAGCATCAAGCGGGAAACGGCAATTTCGCGAATGTCGTTGAAGCCGGTGGTCTTGCCAACATGCTCCAGCATGGTGTTGTCGGGGTGGAAGGCCAAAGGAATGAAAGTTTGGAAACCGTTGGTTTCGTCCTGCAAACCGCGCAAACGCAGCAGATGATCCAGACGGTCTTCTGGCGTTTCAATGTGCCCGTAGAGCATGGTGCAGTTGGAGTGCAGCCCCATTTTGTGCGCGGTGCGCGCGACATCGATCCACTGATCGCCCGATAGCTTGTGATCGCAGATGATGCGCCGCACACGTTCATTGAAAATCTCGGCGCCGCCGCCGGGCATGGAGTCCATTCCTGCATCTTTCAACCGGTGCAGTACTTCGGTGATGCTCAGCTTGGTGCGCTGCGCGAAATAGCCGATCTCCACCATGGTGAAAGCTTTCAAATGCACTTCCGGGTAGCGCTGCTTCAGCCCCCGCAAAACCTCGCAATACCAATCGAGCGTCAACTCCGGATGCAGGCCGCCCACAATGTGGAACTCTGTCACCGCCTCCGCGTAGCCTTTGCCGGCGCGTTCCCAAACATCTTCCATCGACATTGTATAGGCCGTAGGATCCTTGGCCTTTTTGCCAAACGCGCAGAGCTTGCAACTGGCCACGCAAACATCGGTGGGGTTGATGTGGCGGTTGACGTTGAAATAAGTTTTGTTGCCGTGCTTGCGTTCGCGGACCTGATTGGCCAGCCAGCCTACGCCCAGAATGTCTGGCGTGCGGTACAGCGTCAAGCCGTCCTGTTCAGAGAGGCGTTGACCGGCGGAAACTTTGTCGCGAATGGGAAGCAGGCGGCGGTCGTCAAATACAGGTGTCATATGCGTTAACAGCGTCCAGTAATGGCGTTAATATTTATCGCAAAAAAATATCGGAAGCCCAGAAGACAAAGAATATCACGCTGACGTAGCCGTTCATGGTGAAGAAGGCGGCGTCGACGCGGGTAAGGTCCGCTGGCCACACCAGCTTGTGCTCCCAGAGCAAGATGCATGCCACGGCGGCGACACCCGCCCAAGCCAGACTGCCTAACGCAAAGGCATGACCCAACGCCAGCAGACAGACTAACATCCCAGCGTGCAGCGCACGCGATATCCAAAGCGCTCCGGCAATACCGAATCGCCGCGGAATACTGAACAAGCCAGCGTCGGAATCAAACTCGAAATCCTGGCAAGCGTAGATGATGTCGAAGCCCGCGGTCCATAACGTCACCGCGGCGGTGAGCCAGAGGATGCGTACATCCAGCGATCCGCGAATGGCAATCCAGGCGGCTGCGGGAGCAATGCCCAGCGCAAATCCCAAAATCAGATGCGACATTGAGGTGAAGCGCTTGGTGAATGAGTAGAACATCACTACGGCCAAGGCTACGGGAGCGAGTTGAAAGCAGAGCGGATTCAACTGGCGGGCGGAGAGCAGAAATACGACAATCCAAAACGCA
Organism: Terriglobia bacterium; assembly: GCA_025350105.1. Classification (GTDB taxonomy): domain Bacteria; phylum Acidobacteriota; class Terriglobia; order Bryobacterales; family Bryobacteraceae; genus Palsa-187. Next base: position 18,237 of record JANXYJ010000171.1, read on the forward strand.
ATGAAGCCCCAGGTAAACCGGCGGCTAAGCAGGCCTGCGGGCAGGTGGCGCATTTGGGTGCGGGGATTCCGTGCATCGATATCGGCATCGAGAACCCGGTTGAACGCCATCGCGGTAGAACGCGCCGCCACCATGCAAATAACGATGAAGGCGAATTTCCAAAACAGGCGATCGTGAGTAAATGCCGCATCGCGCCAGGCTAACAGCGCCCCGGTGAGCGCAAAGGGCAGGGCAAATACGGAGTGCTCGAACTTGATCATGTCGAGCGTCAAGGAAACTCTCTGTAGGAAAGATGGCAAACTACTAGTTTATGCTTATTGGCGTTCTACGTGCGATGTTCGCTCTGCTTCTGGTTTCCCTGCTTACAGGGTGCTCTTCTAACCGCGACGTCGCCAACGAGGTTGGCGTGACGATTGTGAGTTTCCCCAACGGAAAGAGAATCACGGCCGAAGCGGCGCGCAATCAGATTGATTTGCTGCGGGGATTGATGTTTCGCGAGTCCATGCCCGCCGATCGCGGCATGTTGTTCACGCATCCCGACGAAGCAATCTATCACTACTGGATGTATCAGACCAAGATGCCGCTGGACATTATCTGGATGGACCACGACCACCGCATTGTGGAGATGTCGCTGAAAACGCCTCCCTGTCCGTCCAAGAGCGCACGCGAATGTCCGAATTACGGCGGCAATTTCAAATCCCGATTTGTGCTGGAAGTGAATGCCGGCGTGGCCGAAGCGAATCATCTGGCGGTGGGCCAGGAATTGGTGTTTTAGAGATCGCCCCTGCGCGTCCTGGTGTCATTTCAAGAAACGGAAATTAAGTACGCTAAAGGCGCAGTGCTAAAGGCCCGGCGCACGTACCGGTTAGCCGGACCCTTGTGCGACTACAGAGGAGTCAAGCTTGGCCGCGGATCTACTCGAATCCGACCGCTAAGTAGTCACCCGAAGTCATGTATTTTTCATCGATAGGTCCA
>JANXYJ010000153.1 GCA_025350105.1 Terriglobia bacterium
GCGACGGTTCTTATTCATCTTTCGAATCAAAACCCGGACGGCCGCGGGGCTTCGCCCCTGGCCGAAGAGCTACAGAGTAGTTGTCGTTGATCGGGAGAAATAGTTGTCGTCAACCCAAAGATATAGTTGACGCCGGTCAGCTGAGACCGCGGTGTCTACGATGTCGGCCGCAGAAGCTCCGACGGAAGCTACAGCGAGTAGCGTAAGTACAGGTAAGAAATTCTTCATTTTGATTCTCCTTGGTAATGGATTCATCCGTTACATGTCCATTGATGAACGGGCAGAGCCGGCCGCTCTAGTTTCTTTTCGGTAGGCCGGTGATGGGGGTCGAATTGCTTTCCCCTCGATTGCGTTGGTGCGCATCACTCTCACAAAATTCACTTCTGCATACGAAATGAGCGGGATGGAGGATACACATCATTCTGATCCCGATTGCCCATCCTGCGAAACTCAAGAATCGTGAATGCAAATCCGCCTGCCACGACGACAAAGACAAGGAGGCCAAACAAGAACAGTCCTGTGTCGGTCACTTGGAGAGCCTCCGGGCCACGTGGACATAGATACCGGCGGAAATGATGGAAGGTACCCAGATAGCCACAAAGATGCCGGCTTCTTTGTGGGCAGTCATGCCGATCCCGAACCATAATGCGATGGAAAACAGAAACGACAAGAACGCCGCAAGCATAATCAGTAAATCACCTTTACCGAACATATAAAGTTCCTCGATTCTTGGTCACATTGCCTGGATGATCTTGCAGTCTAAAGGGCTTAATTATTTGGGCGCGGCAACCGCATCGCTTTTGCCCGGTTGGGTTTCAACGGGACGCGATCATTTGCCGATTCACTTTCCCTTGATTCCGGCGAAAGCGCGCAACGCGCGTTCGCGGGCCTCGTCATGATCGACGATCGGAGCGGGGTAGGTTCTGCCAAGCTCCACGCCGGCGTTTACCAGTGTTGATACGGGTGCCTTCCACGGCTTGTGTATCCAGTCGTCTGGTAGACCCGCCAGCTCGGGAACCCAGCGGCGCACGTAGGCTCCCGTTGCATCGAACTTCTCTCCCTGAATGACGGGATTGAAAATTCTGAAATAGGGAGCCGCGTCAGCGCCACAACCGGCCACCCACTGCCATCCGAGACTGTTGTTCGCCAAGTCGGCATCCACAAGCGTGTCCCAGAACCAAGCCGCACCTTCCTGCCAACCAATCAACAAGTGTTTGACGAGGAACGAGGCCGCAACCATACGAACCCGATTGTGCATCCACCCCGTGTGCCACAACTCACGCATTCCAGCGTCCACCAGCGGATAACCCGTCTTGCCTTGCGTCCAGGCCTGCAGAGTCCGCGGGTCGGTCTTCCAAGGGAAAGTTGCAAACTCCGGCCGCAGCGCCTGCTCTGCGGATTCGGGATGATGATAGAGCAATTGGTAAGCGAATTCGCGCCAGCCAATTTGCCTGAGATAGGCATCGCACGCGGCGCGCCTGGCCTGGTTGTTCAGCATCTCCTGCTCATTCATCATGCTGACGACGGCACGCCAAACCTGTCCCGGGCTGATCTCACCGAAGTGCAAGTGTGGCGAAAGTCGAGATGTGCCAACCACACCAGGCGCGTCGCGGCCTGCCGAATATTCTTCAATGGCTTGTTTCTGAAAGCGCTTTAGTTGGTTCGTGGCTCCGGATTCGCCAGGTTGCCACGTCTCGCGAAGCCCGCCGGCCCAGTCGACGGGAGGTTCCAGCTTCAGATCTGAAATCGCCAATGAGTGGGGCCATTCGCCGGGTGAGGAAAGCTTTCTGGGCGCGTCCTTGGACGGAGGACCCACCGACTTGCTCAGGCACGCTCGCCAGAACGGAGAGAAGACGCGAAATGGCTGGCCACTGGCATTGCGAATCATCCACGGTTCAAACAGTAAGTTGCCGTTGAAGCTCTCCACAGCCACCCCACGCACTGGAAACTCTGCCTTCAACTCGCGGTCCCGGATGATGGCCGCGGGTTCATAGCGGCGATTCCAGAACACGGCCTTGGCTCCCGATGCTGCCACCAGATCGTTCAGGGCCTTTTCCGTTGGGCCACGGCGAATGATAAGGCGCGAGCCACGCTTTTCGAGTTCGTGTGTGAGAGCAGCAAGAGAGCGGTTCAGCCACCACTGCGAGGCGCCGCCTGGACGCCAGGACCCTTCCTCCTCTGGTGCCCAAATAAACACCGGAATCACTGGGCCGCACCGATCGACTGCGGCGGCTAAGGCCGGATTGTCGGATAAACGCAGATCCTGCCGGAACCAAACCAGAGTCGGCGCTGCTTCAGTTTTAGCTCCCATACTGTGAACTCATGCTTGGTTGGACTCTCTTCCACAGCAGGCGCACCATGGGGACCAGCGCCGCATAGAGGATAGCGGAAGTCACTGCCCCCAGTGCCAGCCAGGCAACCAGCGCATGCATGGTCACCACCCACAAAGTCGTGATTGCGTGTCCAACTCCGGCTCGGATGAGTAGCGCGACGCCGTCGAGTGAAATTGTCGAAGCGTCGGCCCCGAACATCCACGCACCCAGTCTGTAGAAGGGAATCAACAAAAGGAACTGGAGAGGATAAGCCACTCCATTCACCAATTGAATGGCAGGGAGATTCAGGCCAAGTGCCATCGCCGCCACTGTGCACAAAAGCATGGTTGCACCAAGCACCGGAGTGACACCAAGCACGATGCCCAGTGCAATGGTCAGCGCGATTTTCTCTGGCGCGATGCCTTGCAGCAGCAGTTGCCGCACCCATTGAATGACAGGCTTCAGCCAGCGGTATTCCGGGACCATCCGCGAGCCCATCATTTTCCGGAAACCAGTTCGCGGACTCGCCCCGAAAGGGCTTGGTATGGGGAGTCCTCGAACGGCCCTGCGTGACGCCACGCGATGTTGCCCTTTTGGTCCAGCAAAATCAGATACGCGAAATTCTCGGCACTGACTCCCAGGCGCTGCCTCCAAAGCTTCGTGTCACCATAAACCGTGATTACATTCTCCTGATCCGCTTTCGGCGTTCCGCGTCTCATGCCGCTATCGATGAACCATTTCCCCCAGCGCGCCATGCCGCCGATCATCGGGATCTCGTAGAAACTGACTTGGGGATGATTCCCGAAGTCTGTGCGAAAGCGTTTCACCCATGCTTCTACCGCAAATCGAGAATCATAGCTGAAGCCGAATAGCAACAGCGCTGCATGGCCTGATGCAGCGGCAGGCAACATTGCCTCGCGGCCGCTAAGAAACTCGCCCTTCAGTTCGGGCAGTCGATCACCAACAGCGAATGCGTTTTCAGCGAAAGCCGTGATTGCAGTCGCCAAGCAAGCTAGCAGAACCGTACACAGCGGTCTCATAAGCTTAGTTCTACCTGCGCGCCTCGATCCAACGCGTTCAGCCAAGGCTCGCCAAAGAGCACTGCGGGGTTCGCATTCTTGGTGAGCATCAACTGAACGTCGCTGATGCGCCGCTCGCGGAATGCGCCTTCGCAATAAGCAAGGTAATAGTCCCACATGCGGCAGAAGCGCTCATCAAAGCCCAACGCGCGAACTCTTCCAATCGAAGCGTGGAAACGTGTGCGCCACTCGGCCAACGTGTATGCATAATGCAAGCCGATATCCTCGACGTGATACATCGAAAGGCGCGTTGAACGAACCAAAGATTTAAGAATCTCCTGAACTGAGGCCAGTTGCGCACCGGGAAAGATGCGCCGCTGGATCCAGTCGCTTTGCTTCCGGTAGGTAGCAAAGCGATGCTCGTTCATGGTGATCGCCTGCATCACCATCGTTCCGTCCGGAGTGAGGAGCCGGTCGCAGGTGGAAAAGAATTCGTCATAGTAATTCAGGCCCACGGCTTCAAACATCTCAATACTGACCAGCTTATTGAACCGGCCGCGCAGATTGCGGTAGTCCTCCATCAGAAGCGTGATGCGCCGACCTGCTTCTCCTGCTTCGGCGAATGACTGTTTGGCTTGATCGCGCTGTTCGCCGCTAATCGTTGTTGTGGTGACCTTGCAGCCATAGTGGCGGGAGGCGTGCAGGGCGAACGCTCCCCAGCCGGTGCCAATTTCGAGTACGTTGTCACCCGGTCCCAGTTGCAATTTGCGGCAGATGCGGTCCAGTTTTTCTACCTGGGCCTGTTCGAGAGAATCGTGTTGGCAACGATACACCGCGCTCGAATAGACCATGTTGCGGTCCAGGAACAGGCGGAAGAAATCGTTACTTAGGTCGTAGTGTGCTTGGATGTTGCGGCGACTGCCGTCTATCGTATTGCGTTTGCTCCAATGGCGGAACTTGTGGAACAGGCGGTTCGCTTTTGTGAGCACAGCATTGCCGCTCTCCAGTGTCTCGATATTGCGAGCCATCAGACGAATGACGGCCACCGGGTCCGGCGAGGACCAATCGCCATCGACAAAAGCGTCACCAGCCGCGTCGTCGCCGCCAAAAAGTACGCGTGCAAAAAAACGCTCATCACGAACCACGATACAGGCGTGCAGGTGGGAATCGGCTTCACCGAAGTAGTGGCTTCTCTCCGGACAAATCAACTCCAGGGCACCGTGGCGGAGGTTCTTCAACATGCCGAATATTGTTTTGCGGGCGAAAGTTGTGGTCATGATTTGTGGGGGGCCTCCTCAATCTGCAGCCCTGCCGGACGGGTGAAAATGGGAACTCGTTTCACGAACAAACGCAAGGCTTCCCAGTGGATCGCGCCGATCACTTTCGCAGTCATCCACGGATGCCGTATCATGGCCCCGGTCAACGCGGCCCAGGGGCGATGTTCCAGTGAGAGCGTCGCGTCAAACAAATGCGGACTCTCGTTCAGTGCTGGATTCCTCTGGTTCACGTTCATGTGCACCAGCATCTTCTCGCCCGGCCTGGTAAGTACAAATTCGTAATCCAGATCCATGCCCATGAACGGCGAGACGTGCAATTGTTTGGGGGCGCAGTAGCGCAGCGTGTTTTGCGAAGGCTGGCGATTCTCTGGCGACAACCAGTAGTTGCTGCTTTCTCCAAAAGTGCTACGTACTTCGGCCAACACCGTGTCGAGTCCGCCGCGCCGGTCATAGCAAAAGTACAGTGAGATGGGATTGAAGCAGTAGCCGAGGTAGCGCAAGTGAGTCAGCAAAAAGATGGGCCCGTCCGGCAGTGTAACCCCATGGATGTCGGCATCTTGAGCCAATCGTTCACGCAACGAAATCGCCGGGTCGCCAAAATGATCGCGCTCCCAATAGCTGGCCCAGTTGAAGCGGTTGTAGCTGGTCCAATGCGGCTTCGCCATAAGCTCTGGAATCCGGTCGATATCCAGCCAGGCCATGAAGAGGCCATAGGTAAACTGGTGGCGACGGGGCCCGAACCGCCGATGACGAAGAGTGCCTGTGTAGATGCCACTTTCCGGGATCATACGCAACTTACCCCCAAGGATTCGGCAACGCGCAGGCCACTTCTCACTCCGTCCTCGTGAAAGCCATAAAACCAATAAGCTCCACAGAAATGCGTGTGATTCTTTCCGCTGATTTCGCGCCACCGGTCCTGTCCGCGAATCGCGTTTTGCGTAAAGAGCGGGTGTTCATAAACCATTCTGCGAAGCGCGCGCCCAGCGTCTACCGCACCATTCGCATTCAACGAGACGCAGTAGTTGTCCGCGGTTCTCAGAGATTGCAACCGGTTCATGTGATAAGTCACCGTAACCTTACCGGCGTCGCCCAACAGGTAGTTCCAGGAAGCCCGGGCCGCTGGATGCTTCGGCAGCAGGGAGGAATCGGTATGCAGGCACGCTTCGTTGCGGGTGGTAGTGAAGCAGCTAAGAATCTGTCGCTCCGCATCCGTCGGCTGCGCGAGTAACGGAAGAATCTGGTCTCCGTGACAAGCGAACACGACTTCATCGAAACTGGCGGCGGGCCGGTGTTGACAAGGGTCTTTAAAAGACAGCTGGACGCCGCCATCAGATCGCGTGATCGATTGGATTTCGACGTTCGACGTGATTCGCTTGGAGAATGGCGCGGTGAGCGGAGTCAGGTAAGTGTGGCTACCCCCGCGAATAGTTTTCCATTGCGGATGCGTATTAATCCCGAGCATTCCGTGGTTCTGCATGAAACGAACCAGCGTAAGCAGCGGAAACGTAGGCATCGCATCAGGAGCCATGGACCACACCGCGCCCGCCATCGGGATCAGATAGCGATCGATAAAGACTGGCGAGTAGCCGCCCTTGTCAAGAAAATCTCCGAGTGTCATTTCTTCCGCATCCGGTTGATGCAGCAACCTCGGCGCCTCGCGATTGAAACGTAGGATCTCGCGCAGCAGCTTGTAGTGCGCCGGCAAAACCAAATTGCGCTTCTGTGCGAAAAAGCCTTTCAAGCCGCGGCTGGAATATTCGAAATCGCCATCTTGATCCGTCACCGCAAACGACATGTCACTCGGCTGTGTCTGAACGCCCAATTCGGCCATCAACCGGCAGAAATTCGGATAGGTCCGGTCGTTGTGGACGATGAAACCCGTGTCGACGGGAATTGTTCCTCCACTGGATTCAACCATGGCCGTGTGCGTGTGACCACCTAACCGGTTGTCCCGTTCGAAGACGTGTACCTCATGCCGCCGACTGAGATAGTAAGCCGCGGTCAGACCGGAAATGCCAGCGCCAATGACGGCAATGCGTTTCAAGACGAAGCCCCCACAATTGTCCGGAACGGCCGCAGCTCTCGTACCAAGCCGAACCAGTTCAGAACTCGCAGGATCAGATAGGTGACATCAAGTTCCCACCAACGCAGCCCCTGCCGGCAACTTCCTGGCGAGTAGTGGTGGTTGTTGTGCCACCCTTCGCCAAGCGTAAGCAACGCCAGCCACCAGTTGTTCCGGCTTTCATCGCGGGTCTCGAAACGGCGCGTACCCCACAAGTGCGCCAGGGAATTGATGGCAAACGTGCAATGGTACAGAATGACCGTCGAAACCACATAGCCCCACAAGAATGCCGGACATCCGCCGAGCAACGCTACTACACAGCCGAACATTGCGGTTGGAATCCAATGGTGCCGATTCAGCCACACAAGTTCGGGGAATTGCTGAAACTCGGTCAAAGCGCGCGGATCGTATCCGTCGAAATCGTTAGAAAGAACCCAGCCCACATGCGCCCACCAAAAACCGCGACGAGCTGGCGAGTGGACGTCGCCTTCCCGATCCGACTCCCGGTGATGCATCCGATGATGCGTGGCCCACCACAACACACCCTTTTGTGCCGAACTCTGCGCCAGGAACGCCATGGCGAACTGCCCCGCACGCCCCAGTTTGTAGCTGCGATGGCCAAAGTAGCGGTGGTAACCGGCGGTAACGCCGAACATTCGCATCATATATGTCGCTACCAGCCAAACCAGCAGCCGCATTGTCGGAGGGGTCCACCATACCGTCACTGCTCCCACATGGAGAAGCAGAAAAAAACCCACGGCCCCAAACTGGTAGCGTTTTTTGCGCAAGCCGAAATCACTCCCTGCATTCATAGATAGCGTAAGGGGGCATTTGGTGTCAAGTATTTGTCTATGACAAATCATTGACAGATCCGGCGCTGATTGTTATACTCGGGCGGAGTGCCTAGCTATCCGATTCGAGCCGTCGCAAAGATCACAGGCCTAAGCCTGGATACGTTGCGGGCCTGGGAACGTCGTTATAAGGCAGTGGTTCCGGAGCGCACGCACCGCGGCCGCCAGTATGCGGCGGCCCAAATTGAGCGGCTCCTCTTGCTAGCTCAATTGGTCCAGAAGGGCCACGCAATCGGTGGAATTGCATCTTTGAGCGACCGGGAACTTGAAAGCCTACTCGCCGGCCAACCCGGCCGAACTGTTCAACGGAACGCATCCACACCGCCCAACATCCTCGCTCCCATTCTTTTGGCCATTGGAGAATTCGATGCCGCGGCGGCGGCAGACGAAGTCAGCCGGTTGGCGGCAGTGCTCTCACCCCGTGACCTCGTCTACCAAGTGATGGTGCCGTTGATGCATGAAGTGGGAGTCCGCTGGCACGAAGGCACTTTGGCGATCGCGCAGGAGCATATGGTCTCGCAGATTTTGCGGGACGTGCTGGGGAGCCTGAACCGCCTTTTGCGCCGGTCTCAGTCCGCGACCCGCATGGTCTTTGCGACGCCAACTGGCGAGGACCACGAATTCGGGATTCAGGCCTCCGCGATGTTGGCGTCTCTTGCCGGCATTGCGCCGGTGTATCTTGGCGCGAATCTTCCAGCGGAAGAAATTTCGGAGGCCGCACGGAGGACCTCCGCACGGGTGATCGTTCTCGGGATCACGGTACCATCGGTCGCTACGGCCGCCGAAGTCACCGCCATTATCACTGCCATGCCCCAGACCACGGAATTGTGGCTTGGCGGCGCTGGCAATCATATTGAGTTCTTCTCGGCCGGACGAAGACCGATCAGATTAGAAGGCTTACCGGAGTTTGAAAAAGAATGCCACCGATACTTGATGTAGCCGCATCACTTAAGTCATGAAGACGGGTAAATCATGAAGACAGGCCTGAAGCTTCTGTTCGCCGGAATTTTCGTATGGATGACCGTTTTGACGATCCGGACGAGCTTACTGCTGAGCCTCTGGGATGCCTGGGATTCCTATGCGGCAAATCCCTGGGCAGTGGCAACTTTGTACGATGCCTACTTCGGATTCATTACGTTTTGGGTGTGGGTGGCGTTCAAAGAAAGCCACTGGGGGGCACGCATCTTCTGGCTGATTCTCATCCTTGGGCTGGGCAACATCGCCATGTCGCTCTACGTTCTGATTCAGCTTTTCCGTTTGAAGCCCGCAGAACCGGTGGAAGCGCTGTTGTGGCGGCGACAGGTAGAAAAAACTATATGACAAGCGTCCTCATGTCGATTGCAATCGGCTGGGCCAGCGTTACATTACTCATGTTGGTGCTGTGGTTGATCCACCTGCAAACCGGCAACGCAGCGATTGTCGACGCCGGTTGGGCCGGCGGACTCGCATTGCTGGGAGTACTCTACGCATTTAGGAGCGAAGGGTACTGGCTTCGCGCCACACTCATCGCCACCATGGCGGCGATCTGGGGACTGCGCCTGGCTCTTTACTTATTGATTACGCGCATCATCGGCCACCCAGAGGAAGGGCGCTACCAGGAACTGCGCCGCCAGTGGAAAACCAACATCCGGTTCAGGTTTTTGCTGTTCTACGAATTTCAAGCTCTGTTGTGTGTCGTGCTTTCGATACCTTTCCTTGTTGCCGCCCGTAATACGGACCCCAGAATCTCACCACTTGAATGGGCCGCAGTGGCGCTGTGGATACTGGCCATGTCAGGCGAAGCGGCTGCGGATTCTCAATTGAATGCGTTTAAAGCGACTCCGGCCAATAAAGGCCATACCTGCCAAGTGGGATTGTGGCGATACTCCCGGCACCCCAACTATTTCTTCGAGTGGTTGATCTGGGTGGCCTTTGCCCTGTTCGCCATCAGTTCGACGGGCGGGTTTTGGGGGCTGATCTCACCTGCGCTGATTTTGTACTTCGTGTTAAGAGTGACCGGTATACCCGCCACCGAGGCCCAAGCGCTCCGCACACGAGGGGATGAATATCGGCGCTACCAACAGACCACCAGCGCGTTTGTGCCGTGGTTCCCAGCAAGGAGTATTTAGTGGAAACCTCCACCTTCACCGTTCCCCAAAATTTAACTGTCACAAAACCGGCCTGGTACGAAGGGCTAGTGGAGCGCGACCTGGTCCCCGATCCGGTTCTCCGCGCCGGAATCCGGCGGCTTATAGAACAGCGCCTCCGGCACGAAGACAAGGGCGATCTGGAGCGGACGAAAGCGCACTTGATGCAGTACATCGAGCAATTGAAGGCCAGCCCAATCGCCATTCACACGCCAGAAGCCAATCAACAGCACTACGAGGTCCCTGCAGAGTTTTTTGAACGCGTGCTGGGAACCCACCGTAAATATAGCTGTTGCCATTGGGCTGAAGGCGACACTCTCGACATCGCCGAGCGGCGCATGCTGGATCTCACCGCGGAACGGGCGCAAATCGAAGACGGCCATTCGATCCTGGATCTGGGCTGCGGATGGGGAGCATTCTCTCTCTATGCGGCGTCGCGATTCCCGAAAAGTTGCGTGGTGGGCGTATCCAATTCCAACTCCCAGCGCCGGTTCATTGAAGAACAGGCCAGCCAAAGAGGGATCAAGAATCTTCAAATCGAAACCGCGGATATCAATAGCTTCAATGCGCGCCGCCGTTTTGATCGAATTGTTTCCGTCGAAATGATGGAGCACGTGCGCAACTACCAAAGTCTACTTCGCAACTTGGCGTCCTCGATGAATCCCGGCGGACTGTTGTTTGTTCACATTTTCACGCACCACCGTTTTGCCTATCCTTTCGAAGTCCGCGACTCCAGCGACTGGATGGCGCAGCATTTTTTCACTGGCGGCCAGATGCCCAGCGATGACTTGCTGCTGTATTTTCAGAACGACGTTCAGATCCGCAATCACTGGGTGGTAAACGGCCAGCACTATCAAAAGACCGCCGAAGCTTGGCTGGTCAATATGGATCGGCACCGTGGCGAATTGCTGAAATTGTTTTCCGGCGTTTATGGCACAGATGGAGCGCTAAAGTGGTTCGTTCGCTGGCGTGTCTTTTTCATGGCATGCGCTGAATTGTGGGGCTACCGTGACGGCAAAGAATGGATCGTTTCACATTATTTGTTCCAGCAGGCGCCGCTAACCCAGTAGCCGATAACTGGCAGACATGAGCGTCAAGTTTCATACCTTGCGGCAACAACAGTGGATCGGCCGTCCGATCGATGAAGTTTTCGCATTCTTTGCCGACGCGCGCAATCTGGAGTACATCACTCCACCATGGCTGGGCTTCCGGATTCTCGCGATGGATTCGCCCTCGGTTTCGAAAGGCACACAGATTCGTTATCGCTTGCGATTGCATGGCATACCTATTTACTGGAGGACCGAAATCCGCCAGTGGGATTCTCCCCGTCGTTTTATCGACGTACAGAGAGCCGGGCCATACAGACTCTGGCATCACACACACCGGTTTGAAGCCCATGAAGGCCGAACCAAAATGATCGATATCGTGAGGTATGCACTGCCTCTCGGCGTTCTAGGTCGAATGGTTCATGCATTGAAGGTGCGGGGCGACGTGCGGCGGATCTTCGACTACCGCTGCCAGCGCATTGCAGAGCTTTTCGACGAACGCTAAACGTCATGCCGACCTACACCAAAAGCATTGTCGTCCAAGCGCCCGTGGAAACCGTGTTCGGATTCCATGAAAGAGAAGATGCACTGCTGTTGTTAAGCCCCGCGTTTCCACCGGTGCACGTGATTCGCAAGACGGGTGGGATCGAGGCTGGTTCGAGGGTGGAACTTAAAATTGGGCCGTTCCGCTGGACTGCCCTGCACACAGCGTACGAAAAGAATCGCTTATTCGCCGACGAACAGATCACCGGCCCTTTCGCGAAATGGATTCACCGCCACGAATTTCAGGCGGTGGGTCACGCCACTCGGTTGACCGATCGCATCGAGTATCAACTCCCCGGTGGTGTTTGGATGAACCGTCTTTTCGGGTGGGCCGTGCAACTTGGCCTGCGGCAAATGTTTCACCACCGGCATCAGACAACCAAGAAGTATTGTGAAAGAGGAACCGAATGAGAATTTCTGCCCTAGGCTTGTTACTTCTGGCGACAAATCTATTTGCTGCCGATACGGTGCCACGGACGGGAGAACCGGCGCCCGATTTCACGCTGCCATCCCAGGACGGAAGCAAGATTAGTCTGCATGACTTTAAGGGAAAGTGGGTGGTGCTGTACTTCTATCCCAAGGATGGGACAACCGGCTGCACGATCGAGGCTCACAATTTTCAGCGCGACCTCGCGAGGTACGAACAGAACCGCGCCGTGATTGTTGGCGTCAGTGTGGACTCCACCAACAGCCACCAGGAATTCTGCGCGAAACAAGGCCTGACGTTCAAGCTGCTGGCCGATACCGAAAAGGCCGTATCGCGCCAATACGGTTCTTTGACCAACTTGCTCGGCTACAAAATTTCCTCGCGTAACACATTTTTAGTGAATCCCGAAGGCCGGATCGCGCAGTCATGGATCGGGGTGTCGCCGCCGCACCACAGTGAGGAAGTGCTGGTGGCACTCGGCCGGCTGAAGCGTTAGCACTTGGGGTTGCTCCAAGAGGCCGGGACCCGGGCAATCCTCTGGCCTTTTCTGTTACATTGTTGGACCGGCTAAACGCGTCCTGCTCGATTTCGGCCAGGTACGCTCGTTTGGCCACACCAACGGTTGTCGTTCTTTGACCGTTCTGCAAGTCGTCCCCCATTAGCTGACGTGGTGGGCGCCGCGTCGCGGTTTGCACCCATCACACAGGCAGCGCGGAAAAAACCAGGAGCAACTGGCAGTTGCTCCGAATTTTACCTGCCCCGGATTTTTCCGGGCCAACTGAAGAACCGAAAGCGACGTTTCGCGGGCGTACAGCCGCAATCCTGATCGTCTCTATAGTGGGGCTCATCCTCCCTGCTTCCGCCGCCGATCTGGACATCACCCGCACCCTGAAAGGCGTCGAATCCCGCTACAACGGCGCCAAGACGTTGCAGCTGAATTTCGCCGAAACCTACAAACAGCAAGGCCGCCAACTGAGCGAAAAAGGCGTGCTGATGCTGCGCAAACCTGGGCGCATGCGCTGGCAATACACGGCTCCGCCCGGGAAGCTGTTTGTTTCGGACGGAAAGTTCATCTACTCGTACCTCCCCGAAGAAAAGCGCGCGGAAAAGATGAAGCTGAAAGAAACCGACGACATGCGCGCACCGCTGGCCTTCCTGCTGGGTGAGTTGGACTTCAAGAAAGACTTCGGCGAGTTCCGCGCACATCCCGAACAGGATGGCGTCTTCATCACGGCCATTCCGAAGTCGGACAAGATGCCCTACCGCGAGGTGTCATTCTTAGTCGGCCCCGATGCGACGATTCGCCGGCTGGAGGTAAAAGGCCAGGACAACTCGCAGCTGACGTTCGTGTTTGATGGAGAGAAGAAAGATCCGCCGCTGAACGATCAACTGTTCCGCTTTACGCCACCAGCGGGAGTGGAGTTTGTGGACTTGTCTAACCAATAGGGCCGTCTGCCCTTGCGTTCGGAAGCCGCTACACTCTCAAGAAGGAGTATTCACATGTTCCTCCGTAAAGTGTTTCTTCTCCTGCTGCCGGTTAGCGCCTTCGCGCAGTGGTTGAACTATCCGGCGCCGGGAGTTCCGCGAACCGCCGATGGTAAACCCAATCTGAATGCGCCCACTCCCCGCACCGCGAGCGGCAAGCCCGATCTTTCCGGCGTTTGGGAAGGGCCCGGAGGGGGCAGTTATGATCGCACCATCACGCGTGATCTGAAGCCGTCTGATATTCAGCCGTGGGCGGAGGCTGTTTACCGCGAACGCGTACTGAACATGGGCAAAGACGCCCCGCGCGCGGCGTGTCTTCCCGATCCGTTCGTCTACTATCACGTGGTGGATGTGGCTCGCATGGTGCAGACACCGGGCCTGATCCTGGTTCTTTATCAGGGGACCACCAACAGCGTACATCGAACGATTTTCACAGATGGGCGCAAACTGCCGGTAGACCCGAATCCGTCCTGGCTGGGCTATTCCATTGGACATTGGGATGGCGACGTGATGGTCGTGGAGTCTTCCGGCTTCACCGAGCGCAGTTGGCTGGACATTGAAGGTCATCCGCATTCCAACGCCTTGAAAATCACCGAACGTTATCGCCGGCCGAATTTCGGGCATCTGGAAGTCGAGATCACCATCGACGATTCCAAAGCCTTCACGCGGCCATTTTCGTTCAAGATTCAAAAGAAGCTGACGCCGGATACGGATCTGCTGGAAAGCATTTGCGAAGGCGACAGTTCGCCGCCGCACATGGTCGGCGCGCAGGGCTCCGCGTTAAACGCCACGGAGTTGGCCAACTATGTGGGTACATACGAATACGCCGGCGGCATTCCTGCCGTCATCAGCATCGAAGGCGAGTTGTTGTTCTTGCAAGAGGGCGCGAATCCACTAAAGCTGCCAGTGGCAGCAAATTCGGCAACCTCGTTCGTCTCACGCACCGATGGGTCGCTGATCAACTTTGCGTTGGACACGCAGGGGAAGCCGGTGAGCTTCGTGTTCCACACTGCAGGGGGAGATAAACGGGCGGTACGGAAGTAGGAATGCTGATCCTCCACATCTCCACCCAAGCTGATTGGGAAGCCGCGCAGACCTCCGGTTTTTACACCGGCAACACGCTGTCGACAGAAGGCTTCATCCACGCAGCCACGCCCGACCAATTGATGCACGTGCTGACCAAGCACTTCCCCAACATCGTCAATCACATCATTCTGGAACTGGATACGGAAAAAGTGAGACCGCAAATCCGCTGGGAAGGTGCTTCGGAGGTTTTCCCGCGCGGGTTCCCGCACATTTACGGGCCGCTGAACATCGATGCAGTCACCCGCTATAAGCAGCTGTGGTAGCACCTGCCGGGCCCATTTCCATTCGCCCCAAATGTGATTTGCCATTTCCGCTCATAACGTTCCACAAATGGCTCGAACCTGTATACCTCACCACTCGCCTATCATTTGATCAAGAAGTCCGGGTGTTAGCTCACTGAGTACCGGCTCACGAAAGCTTTGGTGTCCTAGGAAACGCCATCGCAGCGTAAAGGTTCCCGCGAGGGAGCAAATGGGAGATATGAGTCGTCTGGTGCTGACGTAACAGCACTCTGACGCTGCCTTCTGTTAGTGGCAGCAAAGGGCCCTGAAAACCGAATAAACGCTTCTGAGCCGCGACCAAAGGGAGCGGTGTTCAACGGCGAGGTAGCTCCGGTCGCCAGACCGGAGAGGTTCGTGCGCACCCAGACGACCTATGGCCGATCTACGCCCCAACAGATTGGTATACCAGACTCCGCACGTTAGAATAGAGATTCATGCGCATCGCTCTGGCGCAAATCAATCCTACGGTTGGCGACGTGAAGGGAAACGTCGACATGATGACCCGCGCGGCGCGGGACGCGGCCGCACGCGGCGCCGAAGTGGTGGTGTTTCCGGAACTGTCGGTGACGGGCTATCCTCCGCGCGATCTCGTCGAAAAGCCCAGCTTTGTGGAAGCCAGCGAGCGCGAACTGGAACGCCTGGCCCGCGAAACGAAAGACCTGGATTTGAGTGTAGTCTGCGGCTACGTGGCGCGGATTCAAACCGAAACCGGCAAAGGGATGGTGAATAACGCGGCGTTGATCGAGCGTGGCGAAATCGTTTTCCGGCAGAGCAAAATGCTGTTGCCCAACTACGACGTGTTTGACGAGGCACGCTATTTCCGGCCTGCTGAACGCGAACTGCTATGTACTCTGCGCGGCCAAAAAGTTGCGTTGACCATTTGCGAAGACGCCTGGAACGACCGACAGTATTGGAAACGGCGCATGTATCATCGCGATCCCGTAGAGGAGCTTTTCGAACAGGGCGCTCAAATGCTGATCTGCATCAACGCGTCGCCCTACAACATGGGGAAGCGTGCGATTCGCCGCAATATTTATCGCGCTGCCGCGCGGCGTTATGGAAAGCCCGTAGTGTATGTGAATCAGGTGGGCGGCAACGATCAACTGGTGTTTGATGGATCGAGCTTTGCGATGAACGCGCAGGGTGACGTGATTGCCGCCGCGAGTTCCTTCGAAGAAGACTTAGTTCTTTCCGACCTGGCCGGCTCCACCGGCGAACGCAAAGAGAATTTCGCCGATGAATGCGAAGCGGCTTATGAGGCGCTGGTACTGGGCACGCGCGACTACATTCGCAAGTGTGGTTTCCGCAAAGTTCTGATTGGCTTGAGCGGAGGGATTGACTCCGCGCTGACCGCGGCGATTGCCGTAGACGCGGTAGGCAAAGAAAACGTGACTGGGGTGGGCATGCCGGGGCCGTATTCCTCTGAGCACAGCGTGACCGATGCGCGCGAAATGGCCGAGAAACTGGGCGTTCGCTTTGAGATGGTCTCGATCAAAGGCGTGTACGAACATTTCGTCAAGGAATTGTCGCCGCTGTTCGTGGGGATGAAAGAAGACGTAACGGAAGAAAACCTGCAATCTCGTTTGCGCGGCGTCACCTTGATGGCGCTCTCAAACAAAACCGGCGCATTAGTGCTGACTACCGGCAACAAAAGCGAACTGGCGGTGGGTTATTGCACGCTGTACGGGGATATGTGCGGCGGACTAGCCGTGATCAGCGATGTGCCGAAGACGCTGGTGTACAAGCTTTCGCGGGTGGCCAACGCCCGGAACAACAACGCCATTCCCGAAAACGTTTTCATCAAACCACCGTCGGCGGAGCTGCGGCCGGATCAAAAAGATACGGACTCGCTGCCGCCGTATGAAACACTGGACGCGATTCTGGAAGCGTACGTGGAGCAGTACAAGTCGCCACGCGACATCGCGACAATGTTGAACGTCTCACATTCGCTCGTCGAAGATATTGTTCAGAAGGTGGATCGCAATGAGTATAAGCGGCAGCAGGCGGCTCCGGGGTTGAGGTTGACCAGCAAGGCGTTTGGAGTAGGGCGGCGGATGCCGATCGCGCAGAGGTTTTCGGAATGAAAACAGTTAAAAGATGCGCAAAGGTTTTCGGAATGAAAACCGTTAGAAGATGCTCAAAGGTTTTCAGAATGAAAACCGTTAGAAGATGCGCAAAGGTTTTCAGAATGAAAACCGTTAGAAGAAGCTCTATGGTTTTCGGGATGCAACTGTTGGCGTTGGCGTTATTCGTGTCAGTGGCGCTGTGTGGGCAGCCTCTGGATTTGCCGCTCGCCATCGTGCCATCACCCGATGAAAAATTTGCGTTGGTGCTGGACTCGGGCACAAGCCCCGGAATCAGCGTGCGTGATATCGCCAGTCCCAACCAAGAACTTTCGCGCGTGCAGTTGCCGGATGCATGGCTGGGGCTAACCTTCGCCCGTGATAAGAAGACCGTTTACGTTGGCGGCGGATCGCGCGGTTCGGTTTTTGAACTGACGCTTTCGGAACTCGGCGAACTGAGACTGGTGCGCGAGATGAAGGTGTCGGACTTCGTCGGCGATGTCCAGCTTTCCCCTGATGGACGCTTGATTTACGCCGCGGATGTGTTCTCGAACTTGATTGCGGTGATCAATCCGCAGTCAGGGCGCGTGATTGATCGTTTTAAGACTGGGCGGCGGCCTTACCGCATCGTGTTTCATCCCGACGGGAAATCCTATTTCGTCTCCAGTTGGGCCGACGCGGCGGTATATCAATACAGCACTGTCAACGGCGAAGAACTTGGCCGCATTCGCTTGGGGCCACACACCACAGACATGGTGCTGAGCGATTACAAACCGATGGACGATGGCGCGCCACCCGCCTGGAAGTATAGGTTGTTCGTCGCGGCGTCGAACACGAACAATGTTTACGCGGTTGGCATTGGCGAGAACAAGACCATGACGCTGATCGATACGATCAACGTGGCGCCGGAACAGAATTCGCCGTTGGGGATGACGCCCAGCGCGTTGGCTCTCTCGATAGATCAGATGGAATTGTATGTGGTGTGCTCGGATGCCGGAACGGTAGCGGCGGTGGAT
>JANXYJ010000155.1 GCA_025350105.1 Terriglobia bacterium
CCAGTGGCTTGGCAGCGGCGCGCGGCAACAACGCCTCCGTCGAAATCGTAACCAAGTCCGGAACTAACTCTCTGCACGGCGATCTTTTCGAATTTATTCGCAACGACGGTTTTGGCAGCGCCCGCGAGTATCTGGCCACAAAGGATAGCACCTATAAACGCCACCAATTTGGAGGAACGATTGGCGGAGCGATCAAAAAGAACAAGCTGTTCTTCTTCGGCGGCGCCCAGGAAACAACCCAACGTGCTAGTCCCAATAGCACGGCTGCCGTATTTCCAAATCAGGCGATGCTTAACGGTGATTTCTCGGTGTTTCAGTCCGCTGCTTGCGGACGGCCCACACCTTTAGCGGCGCCGTTCGTCCAGAACAAAGTGAACTCGTCGTTGTTCGCCGCTCCCTCGCTCTACATCGCGAACCAATTCGGCAAGAGCCTGGCGGCGCTGGGCGTGGTCCCGGATCAATGCGGCAACATCACCTACAACACACCCGTTTATCAGAACAACTACGAGTACATTTTCAAGGTCGACTACCAGATCAACACGAATCACCAGTTGTTCTTCCGCGATCAGTTCAGCAAGGAACGTCAACCTACGCTGACCGATGTGGAACCGAACCTCATGCTCTCCACCTTCACTGGCTTCAATACGCCGTCGTACGCATATGCCATCGGCGAAACCTGGGTGGTGAATCCCAGCATGGTGAATTCCGCGCGCATTGGTTTTTCGCGTATCAACGAAACGCGCTTGGACAACAATTTTTTCAATTACTGCACCGCCGGTGTACAGAATTTCTGGTGCGGTGAGAACAAAGCCCAGTTTGGCGCGCTGCTGATCGTCAACGGATTTTCCGGTGGCGTGAACTATTCCAACCCGCCGCCCAACGGTGGCGGATCCTGGTATCGCAGCGCCAATTACATCATCAACGACGATGCGAATTGGGTAAAAGGCGCGCACCAGGTCAATTTCGGGGGTGCCATCACGCACGGGCGCTTCACGTCGCGGAACAATTTTGCCAGCAATGGGCAGTTTAACTTTACCGGGCTGAATAACTTCCTATTGGGTCAGGCCAGCCAGATGCAGGATGGCTTGCCGAACACGCAATCCATTAACGAGACGTTCCCCAATCTGTACTTAACCGATACCTGGAAGATGACCTCCCGTCTGACCATGAACGTGGGCATTCGTTGGGAACCCTACCTGCCCATCACTGTTCCCACCGGGGTCATCTTCAATTTTGATTTCGCCCGATATTTGAGCAATACCAGGAGCACGCAATTCGTGAACGCGCCTCCCGGATTTTACTATCCCGGCGACCCTGGCTTCCCTGGGAAGAGTGGCGTGAACAGTTATTGGAAAAACATTGCGCCGCGGTTGGGCTTTGCCTGGGATCCGAAAGGCGACGGAAAAACTTCAGTCCGCGCATCGTTTGGCTTCGGCTACGCCTTTGTGCCTGGCTTGACCCGGGAAGATCAACAGGGCCAGAATCCATGGGGCGGACGCCAGATTGTCACCAATTCCCCGGGTAAGAACTTCGTGGATTTCCGCGATCCGTTTGGCGGTGCGGCCAACAATCCGTATCCGTACTATGTCAGCTCAACCACCGTGTTCACACCGAACGGACTTTTCGCCAGCACGCCATATGACACACCCGCTCCCAATTACTCCACATGGAACCTTGCGCTGCAAAGGCAAGTGGGTTCTGCCTGGCTGCTTTCGGCAACTTATATGGGGAGCAAGGTCTCGCACCTCAGTATCAGCATTCCCAAAAACTACGCGGTATTTGCGCCCGGAGCCACCGCTGGAAATGCCGCGGCGCGGCGTGTGTTGAATCAGCTGAACTCAAGCCAAAGCAAGTATTTCGGTCCGGTGATGGAATGGAACGCCGGCGGCAATCAGCACTATAATGCGCTGTTGCTTTCTGTGCAGCGGCGGCTCACCAACAACGTCAGCGCCAGTGCGAACTGGACCTGGTCCCACTGCATCGGGCAAGTATTGGGGTATAACACCAAGGCCGAGCAGACCACCACCGATCCCAACAATTACAACAAGGTAGGCAACTGCGATAGCGACCGCCGCAACATTTTCAATTTAACAGTGGTGGGGCAGATTCCGAAGTTCGCCAACCGGCCGTTGAACATTGCGGCATCCGGCTGGAAGATTTCAGGAATCTATCGCTTCCGCTCCGGCACGCCGTTGATGATTCAGGACGGCACCGATGCGGCCCTCACCACCATCAATCATCAACAACCCAATCTGGTGGATCCCAATAACGTTTACACCGGGCAGAGCTGCGGCCGGTGCTTCTACCTGAATAAAGCCGCTTTCGCGGCGCAACCCGCCGGAGTGTTCACCGGGAACTTGGGCTGGAACAGCATCGTGGGCCCCACCTACTGGGGCTTCGACCTCAGCACGTCGCGGTCGTTCCGAATCCGCGAAGGACAAGCGATTGAGATTCGCGCCGATGCGTTTAATCTGCTGAACAGTTACGTCGCAAAGATGGCGGATACTGCCGAATTCGGAACGAACTTTGGCAATCCGGCAACCGGCCCCACGTTTTCGCTGATCAACAGCGCGCAATTCAGCCAGATTTTGGGAGCCCAAGCAACACGCAAGATACAATTTGCACTGAAGTACACTTTTTAGCCGCAAAGGTGGCCGGATCCACCGCCGATACGCGCGCAGCCTTTCCAGCAGGTTGCGCTCAGCCGCACGTCGCGATCGTTGACGCCCTTGCCCTGGCGAATATGAATCACAAAACGACGCCAGACTTCGGTCAAGACCGAGTAGTGATTCGATTTGATGATCCCGATCTTCCTCAACCGTCCGAGGAAGAATTGGCCCGGGCCACCAAAGTTATTGTTGTACGGTTTGTGTCCCCCAGCGAACCTGGGCATCCAATCGCTGACGATAATGTGCGAATAACGGACAAGAGCTAGTCCCAGCTGCGTGCAGATCGAAGCTCTGTAAAAGTAGCGCGTCACTCGTCCAGAGCGTGGTCCGACACTTCCCAGATTTGAACTTTTGGCCCACGGACCCCAAAGGTTCTTACAGCCGGAACGCCCGGAAGGGATGGTGCAAAGGGGATCACCGACCGAAACGTCGCCACCAGCATGTAAGCGCCCTTTTCTGTTCCAGCGCCTCCACACATGAAACCCTCGAGAACAGTAGCACAACGCCGGTGATAGCTCGCTGGTGTTTATAATGATCTTCGATGCTCCTATATAAGTATCTTCGGCCTGATCGGAACGAGGTGCTTCGCGACGGGCGTATCAAATATACACAGCCGATCTATTTCAACGATCCCTTTGACACCAAGCCAGTCTTTCGTGCTCAGGAGAGACGAGAGCGCATGGAGGAGCAGTCCCTGGCCGCCGCCAAACGGTATGGGTGGGCGGAAGACAAGACCTAGCGTCTCCGCTGGCAGCGATTGCCAGAGTTCCGGGGATTGTGTCGGGAAATGGCAGGAATTCTCCGTTCCCCGATTTTGGGCACCCCGCAACGTTCATACATCCAAAATAAACAGGCCGGCTTAAGGCTCGTTACTGATTCAATAGTGCGATGCTTTTGGCCGGAGGCGGCGCCGGAATCGTCATGAGGTAGGCGAGCACGTCGGAGAGGTCAGCATCCGGCATAACCTTCGGCGTGTACGGCGGCATCTGGCCCGCGGGCTTCCGAACATACGCCAGCGAGGCCGTCCGCGGTGCGATGCGAGGGCCGTGCTGTAGGAACGATCTTCGGCTTGGCTCTCGGTACGAGCACAAGACCTGAAATGCTTCTCATCATTCCGTTTTTGTCGTTGGCGCTAGGATGCATCGTATTGCAACATCATCAGGTGATAGCTTCGTTAGGTTCATTTTGTGCGGAGGAACTCGGGCCATTCCTTGCTAGAATGATGCCTAGCCAAGATGCACCCCAGTGGGACACATCAGTCGCACATGGATCTCGATTTTATTAGACGCGCGAGTGGCACGTAGTGCGGCGGAGGTTGAAATGAGTTTGTGGAAGAAGCTGTTTGGCGGCACAACAACATCACAATCGACGGTGGGGACTGGCGTAGCCCCGGTTCCTCCTGCAAGATCCGTCATGCCGCCCACACCCTTGGCAGCGGAAAAAGAATGGCAGCAGTTTTTTGAACTGGCGCCAATTCACGAAAGCGCCCGGTCCTTTTTCAAATCCTTTGTCGGGCCTTGGCCGACGGACGTCAGGCCTGGCGCGTTCGCCGGCGATGCCTACCCGTCCTTGATCGAACGTCTTCAAAACCACCTCAACGGTCCTTATCCCGTGGAATCGATGAGACGATCAGATGACCCGCCCAGGCCCAACTACGTGCTGGTAGGTGGTAAGATTGCTCGAAGCTGCAGCCCCTTCATTGACATGATGATTTGTGGAGTCATCCCGCGTCACGAAATGACCAGTCAAGAGCCGCACATCGTCGTCTGGCGCCTGATAAAGAAGCATTCGTCGTCGTCTCTGGCCAAGCTGATCTTCTCGCTACCACTCACGAACGAAACTTCTAAAGCCGCGACAGACGGGAAGGCTGGCGTGCTGGTTATTCAGGATCTCAAGATCCAAGTCTACAAGGGCATCGAGAACGTCATCTT
This sequence comes from Terriglobia bacterium, assembly GCA_025350105.1. Classification (GTDB taxonomy): domain Bacteria; phylum Acidobacteriota; class Terriglobia; order Bryobacterales; family Bryobacteraceae; genus Palsa-187. Next base: position 4,601 of record JANXYJ010000155.1, read on the forward strand.
CGGTTCATATGAAGACTTACCCGAAGGCGGTCAAAGACTATCTGCTTACCGTCCTGCCCGGCATGGCCCGACGAAATCTATCCGAAGTCGCCGAACTCACCCCAGCCCGCTGGGCCGCCTCACGCAACTAACCTGGATTGGTCGAACGGATACCGTGGTGGAGGAGGCAGCGCTCGGGGTAGGGATGCTGACCGGCGTCAACTATATCTTTGGGTTGACGACAACTATTTCTCCCGATCAACGACAACTACTCTGTAGCTCTTCGGCCAGGGGCGAAGCCCCGCGGCCGTCCGGGTTTTGATTCGAAAGATGAATAAGAACCGTCGC
>JANXYJ010000158.1 GCA_025350105.1 Terriglobia bacterium
GCGACGGTTCTTATTCATCTTTCGAATCAAAACCCGGACGGCCGCGGGGCTTCGCCCCTGGCCGAAGAGCTACAGAGTAGTTGTCGTTGATCGGGAGAAATAGTTGTCGTCAACCCAAAGATATAGTTGACGCCGGTCACCTATTCGTGGTTCCAAACCGCATTGTCGGTACCGGCTTGCGCTCCGGTGATGGCGGTGGTTCCGACAGGAAGCGGAGAAGCGGGACTGACCGCGCTCAGGGTCAAGCTATCAAAAGGGGTAAAAACGGTGGCGTAATCCGTTGCAGTTGCGCCTGACTTTGTCTTCACAACTACTCGCCGCACGCCTAACGGGAGAGCATGCTCGCTGGTGTACCATGCTGTGATTTTGCCGGTGGCAGGATCGGCTTTAAAGGCATGTACGGCCCCGCCGGAGTCGAAGCGGACGCTGGATAATGCGGGAGCTTTTCCATGGGGGTACCCGCAGCTATCGACGCGGTTTTCATCATTATGGTTGGAATCATTCCTTTCGGCCGCAGCGATTGCGGATAGCGCAACTGCGGTTACGCACAAAGTTGCCAGGGTTCGTCGATTCATGTTGTTTTGTTTTCTCCTTGGGACGATCATCGTCTTGAAGACGGCGGAAGGTTGATGTGCACCCGGGAGACCATCGTGCTGGTACTTGAAAGGGCAAGTAGTTAGCGCGATAGTACTGCTTGCGTTCGGACATGCTGTCCCATTTTTCCCCTTTTTCCAAAAGACAAGATGTCCCAAATGGAAGTAGGGTGGCGACTGGATGGCGCGGGTTTTTGAGGTAGTTGAAACTTAAACACACTTCGGCTGTACGGTTGAAGAAAGGCGTCGCGGGTGGCCGGGGCTTCTCGGACTTATCGCCGGAGGTGTAGTTGCTCGTCTTCTTACAGACAGGCAACCCGGCCACCAATGTTTGAGCCAAATCTAGCTGGCTGCTTGCGCAGCTTTTAACAGGGGTCCCGCACGGCGGCTTCATGGCCGCCTCTTCGTTTGTCCTGCTTTCGATGAACTCCGGCTAAAGCCGGAGCTACTTTGGCTCTCTGATAACCCGCCGCCCTTATTAGGGGTCCGTGCCGGATGTTATGAAACCGGTTTCAAGGTCTTCCGTCATCTCGATCCGTATAGGTTCCGATGCAAGAGGTTTTATCCTCGCCGAAAGATCAGCACACTCATCTTGGCGATGCTGTCACCGCCGCAATGCAACGCGTTCTGGCCAGAACGAACTACTCTGGCTGAAGGGTACACAGTGTGAGTGCGGATGGGCGTCGGGTGGGGGCAGGAAGTTGTTGAGGGGGCGGGAGATTCGCGCCGCGCTTCGGTGGTGACGGCAGGCCTTGCTTGATTGCCCAGGCTTCTGGGATGGGTGTTATGCTCGATTTGTGGAATATGCGGAAGAAGTTAAGTCGAAAAATAGATGATCTTCGGCCTGAATATGACCTGCGAGGGTTGAGTGTTGTGGCTCGGGACCAGCGCGGAAAATTCCAAAGAAAGTGACCGTGGGGTGCATGCGTCGGGGGCGACATAGGGCACGAAGTTGATGATTTTGGGGGAGATGGGGAGAGAGTTGGTAGGGGTAATGCCGCATTCGGCACATCGATTGCGGCAAAATTCGTCCCTGAATGTTGTGGTCGAGGTTGTAGATTGGCACAAGAATGTGCTACACTCTAGGTAGACTAGGAGAATTGGGTTTGCAGCAAACCCAGTTTGTGGCGCTGGAATAGGCCCCCCATAGTCATCTCTGGCTGCACTGTCCAGATCGCTGGGCAAACCTTCTTAGTTTCGACCCATAGTTAATGGTAGTCGGACTAAATATCCCCTAAATGGAGCCTCAACGCATGACGTATGAGATCTATCCTTTAGCTTTCCTTGCTACTTGCATCCTGCTGTTAGAATTTGTTCCGCCGGTCATCGAACGGTGTGGAATTGCAGCCGAGAAGTTCTATGAACTTCTTGCTCGGATAAAGCGGTGTCGAGCTAGACTTGCCCGAAGCAAGCGGTAAGTGTAACTAAAATATAGCGGTGGGCCGATTCAAAAGGGATCGGCCCTTTTTTGTTAAAACGCTTGACGAGCAGGGTCAAGATCGTGTACACTTCTTGCGTTAGGTTGTATGCGGCTGACTAGCACAGCTGCAATATTAGTTTCTGGTGAAAGCCGAAGCCAACTCTAACCCTTGCACTGCTATTTCAATGGCGTTTAGAACGCCAACAAAAAACTAGATGCGCGCAAAGGTTTTGAGGGGACCCATTCAGGGGCCCCTATCATTATTTGCATCTCGTGTGCGTCTGGCTGGAAAACGAAGGATACAATATGGAAAATAGTGCTCCCTCTCCTGGTCTCTCGGCTAAGGAGTTCTCCGCAGATGTCGTGGCTGAGGAAACCCCCGCGGAAGTGGTGGCTAAGGAGATTACTGCTGATTTAGTCGCCAAGGAGATTACGCGGATCATTAGCACGTCGCCGGAACCGTCCGTTCCTGGCACGCTAGTCGCAGCCAGCTTGAAACTGCATATCCCCGAGTTTCGAGCCGCTAATTTTGGCTGTAGAAATCTGAAAGACTTCATTGCAAGATATGCTGGCGATCTAATGGTCGTCGGGCACGCTGGGCTTGACGCACGTTACGGGATGAAAAGTTCTGGTGCCATTAGCCGTCCTGAAGGGAAGCTTCAGAGCCCGGGTGTGGCAGCTCCGGCTACAGAAACCTCTTCTCCGAAGACTCGGTATTTCGACGCTGAAGCATTTCGTGCGTACGCTAGCCCTAGTGGTGTGTTCGCAGCATACGTAAACCGCCAAACCGGTGAACTCCGGGCTCAGGCGGTATCGTCGGCTGAACTAGGTGGTGATTGGGTACGGATCCCTTCGCTTTCCCGTGAGGATCACGTTGATATGGCGCGACGCTTTGTCGAATCGCTTCCTGATAAGGAGCGAAACGAGCTTGAACCGTTGATTGGCGCTGGGCAACAGTGGCATGTGGCATTTTGGGAGGCGACCCGAGGATTGAATTTGGAGCCCGCCTGGAAGAAGTCTAGATCTGATAGAATAGCGGTGTCCTTGACTAAAGCACTGGAGGCTCTCGGTGTGCCGTTGCGCGCAACCTCCTCCCTTAGACGGCCTACACATGTGAGTGCCCCGTCGCCCGAGTCGTTGTCGAGACCGGGACGTGCGCCGGATTTCGCGAAATTGTTAGCCGTTCGCGCCGTCGAACGGATGTCAATACGTGAACTTCGCGGCCTTAGACTGACCTTAGGTGAATTCATCGACGCTTTCCCTGATGGATAATCTCAAATCGAGCTAGATGCCTGCCCCGTCGGCCGTTGTAGTTAATTTTCCAAAGACTACCATTGATACAATCGTCGGCGAGTTCGCGTCTGCACTTGTCCGTAAGCAGTTGGTGTGCTGCTGGCCGGGGAGTGACTCTCTTCACCCAGGCTTGAGCTTGCGTAGCTATTACGTTCAGGCCCTTAGAGAAATTATTCCTACGTCAAAGGCGATTCGAGTCTTCGCTTATATTCCCAACGATGCCGAGGGGTTCTTAAACTGGCTACGCGATGTGAAGCTGGAAAAGGTGGAAGCACCGATCACGCATCATGACGAGAACGATGCCGCTTGGCTTGCCACCAATCTCAGGTCATTTCTCGGTGGGTCCCGTCCGTTAGATTCGACGGTATTGAAATCCCTTCCTAAAGACTCGAAAATACTTTGTGTCGATCCTGAAAAACAACACCCGACGCTGAGAAAGATGGTTCCAGCGTGTTTCCCGGACGCCGCCGACCGATTTGTGTTCCAATGCTTCAAGCCGAGCGATGGTTTGGCAACGCTAAGGGTTGACGCTAGCGGCATTGGCGGTCTTCTTTACGTACACGGCAATCGGCTAGTGAGGATGGACCGCGAATTAAAGGCTGCGTTGAAGGGTCGGTACTGGGAAGGGCCCGAACCTACGAAAGTCTTGCAACAGTTTTACCGCGCGCTGCCGCTCTTGAAGGTTAAATGAAGGTGGTCTTGGGAAATTCTGTTAACTGATACGCCGGTTTCTGATTACAACCACTCTGCTAGACTAGAGCCAGAGGCGTCCCTTATATGAATCGCCGGTTTCAATTTGTTGTGGTTGGCACATCTTCCGTGATTGTTGCGCTGCTGTTGTTTGGGGCGGTGGGGCGGAGTGCTTCTCCGGATTCGCCGTATACGAATTTGGGAGTCTACAGCGAGGTCCTTTCGCGGATTAAGGCGGAGTACGTAGAGGAACCGGACATGAAGGCCGTGACGGTGGGGGCTATCAACGGGATGCTGGAGTCGATTGACCCGCATGCCAGCTATTTGAACGCCGATCAGTATAAGCAATACCAGAAATCCAAAGATTCGAAGAAGGCCGATGTGGGTTTGGTGTTGGCCAAGCGCGTGGGTTATATGGCGGTGGAAGATGCGATTCCGGGGTCGCCGGCGGCGAAAGCGGGATTTGCCACGGGGGATGTGATCGAGAGCATTAATAATGTTTCCACTCGCGATATGCCGCTGGCGTTTGCAGAGATTTTGATGCAGGGCGATGCGGGCACCAACCTGGAGATGGGCGTGTTGCGCATCGGACGGTCGGAAGCGACCAAGATGATGGTGACGCGGGCGATAGTGAGCTATCCGAATGTCACGGGAAGATTGCAGGGACAGGTGGGGATTATTCAGCTGGAATCGCTGCAGCCAGGGCGCGTGAAAGAAGTTGCCGCGCAGATCAATTCGCTGGAAAAGCAAGGAGCCAAGAAGCTGGTACTGGATCTGCGGCACTGCTCGACGGGCGCGCCAGAAGAGGGGATTGCGCTGGCGAATTTGTTCATGGATAGCGGGCTGATCACCTATACGCAAGGGCAGAAATCGAGCAAGCAGGAGTTTCAGGCGGTCGCGAAAAACGCGGTGACCAAGCTGCCGTTGGTGTTGGCGGTGAACCGCTCCACTGCCGGCGGGGCGGAGATTGCGGCAGCGGCGCTGATGAATGCCAAACGCGCACAGGTGGTGGGTGAGCGCACTTATGGCGACGCGGGGGTGCGCAAGACGGTGGCGATGGCCGATGGCGGCGCAGTGATTTTGTCGGTGGCCAAGTATTATTCGCCGGAGGGCAAGTCGATTCAGGATAATGGCGTGACGCCGGGTGTTTTGCAGGCCGATACAGTGGCGGGTGGCGGCGATGACGGCGATGGTTTGCCGGACGGCGTGACGGACGACGGCGCCAAGAACGATGCCGCGAAGAAGCCCGCGGCGGATGAGTTGCTGAATAAGGCCATTCAGAGTTTGAAGTAGCCGTTGCGTTTGCGCAATGGTCCTCAAAAATAATCAGCTATGCCCATGTATGAATACAAGTGCGCGAAGTGTAAGAAGACCTTCGACGCGCTGCAAAAGTTTTCCGATCTACCGCTGAAGAAGCACGAAGGCTGCGGCGGCAAGTTAGAGAAGCTGATGTCCGCGCCGGCGTTTCAGTTCAAAGGCACTGGCTGGTATGTGACCGATTACGGCAAGGGCGGAGTGAAGCCCAGCTCGACGGCAGAGGCCAAGGCGGACGCGAAGGCGGAGTCGGCGTCTACGGCCTCCAGTTCAAGCGACACGAAGTCGGAAACCAAGGCCGAGTCGAAAGCGGAAGTTGCGGCTTCCACGCCGGCTGCGGCGAGTGCTCCCACTGCTGAGCCGAAAGCGAAGGCGAAGAGTTCTAGTAAGAAGAAGAAGTAGCTTGTGATTTTGCCAAGAAGCTAGGGATTTGGCCCCGGGACGGTGCCGAGCGGGAACACACACGGCGATATTGGTCGGCGGCTGATCCAGAGAGAAGCTTTGAGCGCATGAAAGACTGGCAGTGGCCTGCCGTCGAACCAATCGCGGCGGACCCTCGGAGGTATCATCCAGCGGTTTGACTACTTAGCTGGTCACCGCTGACTCGCCTCTCCTTTGCTCACTCGGGCGTTGAAATCGGCGGAGCAGCCTCTTGGGATGCTGAGGGTTTTCCAGTTTGCTCCTGCCACGTGCTTGGCCAAGAACACAATCTGACCGCAATGGTAGGAGTAATGCCCGAGCTGTCGATTGATGGCCTGCATCACCGAGTGCGGTTCGCTGCGGATGGTGATGGTTTTGGTCATGTCCTCCTCAGTTAACGACGAGAGGGTATCAAACACTGTTTCCCAGCCGTCTTCCCACATCTTCACGACGGCCTTGTGAGTCGCCGGCGGGTTTTCAAATTCTGCGTCTCGATTGCGGCCGGGCTTTTCGCCGTCGGATGTAAGCAGATTCGACCAGCGCGACTGCATGTTGCCGGACAGGTGCTTGACGATTATCGCGACGGAGTTCATTTCGGGATCGAGCGTTGTGAAGATTTGGTTGCCGGTGAGTTGGGCCATGGCGCGGTCGCCCAGGCCTTTGTAGTAGCGGAACAGACTGGTGGAGTCGACCAAATACGAAGTGGTGAAGCGGAGTGCCATGTCCATATTGTCGTAAATTATTGGCAGGTCGGTGGCTGGATGCGGCGCTCCCTTTCGGTCGCGGCTTGGAAAACTACCGCCCTAGAAAATGCGGTCCTGCTGGCGGAGGTTTCCGAAGGTACCGATGTTGGACAGCGCGAAGGCGATACGCCAGCCCGTGCTTTGATTGGAGGGAAGATCGAAGCGGTAGATCTGAAAACTCAAACCGCAACAATCGGTGTTGTAGGTTGCCTGGGCTTGCACATACTGCAGCAGGCTGGTGGAAAAGTCGTAACGCGAATCGAAGCCGTAACTCATACCACGCCGGTTTTGTGAGCCGTAGGAGACGCGGCCCCAAAACTGGTTGGAATTCGGCGCGAGAGCGGAGGTGGTCTTCAGAACCGTGTCGGACGCAAAAAAAGCGAATTGGCGATAGCGCGCGTCCACGGTGGCGGTGCTGTTGACGAAGCGGTGCTGGACGGGATCGTAGTCGGTTCGCCATTCCAAACCAACACGGGACTGCACGCGGAAGGAACTCACAATGGGCGAAGAATGACGGAGGCCGTCGAGGTAGGCGTAACCGGTGAGGTTCAGTTCGCTCTGCACGATGTTGCGTTGGCCGGGGATGATGGCACCGCCGAAGGTGGGGTCAAAATAGCGGTCGTACCACAGGCGCCAGGTAATGAAGTCCGTTACCGTGCCGTTTTTATCCTTGGAGAGCAGCCGGTTGGTGAGCGAGAACTGCATCTGATTGGTGTTGGAAAGAATGTCGGTTTCATCGAAGCGGGCGATTTGAGAATAGTTGTCGATGCCGGATACCAAGGTATAGGTGATGCGTGGCTCGATGACGTGCTTCACCTTCTGGCCCAAAAAGGAACCAAGAGAAGCCGGGGTATCAAAAATCCGTGCGACTGATGGCAAAATGAGATCAACCGAGACTTCTCGTGAACTGCGCAAGAGCTTCTCGGATGAGACGTTTCCGAAAGTTGTGAAACTGGACGAAGTGAAACTGGCTCCATAGTAAGTCTCGCGAACGCCGATGGTAGGCACCAATCGCAGTCCTGCCCAGTGAAAAGCCGTGGTGAGATGGGGAGCAAGATCTAAGCGGGGAATGAAAGGACCGGTGGAAGAATCAGGGGCGGTGCGATTGAGAACGCCCACGGTGGAATCCATGGAAAACCAAACCGGGAAGTCGCGCACCTCAAACAGATGTTCGCGAGCTAGAAACTCGCCTTCCGGCAGCTTGCGGATGGAGATGTTGTTGCCGGGAGTTTGATCCAGGTAGTTGACGTTCCGCTGGGCGACAAAATTGAGTGCGAAATCCGACCAATGCTTAGTGGCGTAGGCCACGGAGTGAGTCTGGTTCTGCACGGCTTCCGAAAAAGATTGGGTGAAGGTTTGCCGGAAGCCGAACGAGGAAATGTAGTCCAGCTCTCCGCGCGCGAACCAACCGTTGCCCAGGTAAGACTTCGCGTGCGCGATCACCAGAGCTCCGCTGGGGAATTTGTCACTTTCGCTCTTCAAACCGTTCACCACCACATCAAAAGTAGTGCGGTCATTGGGGTTACCACGAAGCTCCAAGTGCTCCGCGAAGCCGGCAGTGGTGAAATATTGGCCGCGAAAAACCAAGTCGTAACTGCGGTTGATCGCCCAGTAATATCCTAGGCCAACAACCTGTCCCTTGTTTCCGCTATTGCCAATGTTTGGCATCAAGAAACCACTCTTACGTGGTTCTTTTTTAAGGGACTTATAAAATGTTGGAAAGTAAAAAAGAGGAACTTGGCGGACATAGAACAGGGAGGAGCGGGTGGTTGCGTGATCGCCAGGGACCACAAGAAAGGTGGAGCTCTTCAAACGCCACCAGGGGCGGGGCAGTTTGCAATCGGTAATGAAGCCGTCGTGCAGGATGTAGTGGTTGTTTAATTTTTCAGCCCAATCTCCTTGAAAATAGAATGAGTTATTGGTGGTCAGCAAGCCTTTCCTGGCGCGTACTCTGGGAGTGGAAGTGCCGGAGACTTTGTAGAATTTGCCAGTGCCAGATGTGACGTTGTAGTCGGCACGATCGCATTCGAGGGCTTCGCCGCGAAGGAAATTCTCCAGATGAACGTGGCCGCGGGCTTCTGCCTCACCAGTATCCTCATTATAATCAACCTCATCAGCGGTCAAAAGTGTGTCGGAGGTTCGGATGACGACGGCGCCACGCAGGTGCCGGATACTGCCCACAACTTCCTGGGTAACGGCGCGGACGCTGACGTGATCGGCATCGATTAGGGTATCGACGCGAGCGCGCTGGTCGATATTTGGGCTGAGGGCAGTACCTGTTGCGTCAGGGACAGGTTGAATGCCAGTACTATCACCAACCTTGCTTCCATCAGTACTCAACCCGTTGGGGTTAGCAGGCAGTGCCACCGCGACAGGAGGTGGATTCTGGACAATTGAGTCTGAAGTTACCCGGGAAGTTTGGCCCTGTAAGTCTAGCAAAGGAAAGAGCAAGACAAAACAAAACACGTGACAAATGTTATAGGATGTGTTATTCAAGATTGAACGACCTAGCCTTGGTGTATCCAAGGGTGGGGACAGATCCGAGGGTGGATCTGAGGAATGAGGAGTCCGCGCATGGGACAAGCATCTCAACTACCGAACCGTAACAGAGCCGGGGCCGAACAGTCAAGGCTTGAAACGTCGGGGCTTCAAACGAAGAAGCTGGATATGTTGGGCCGGCGTGGCGCTCCCGAAGGAAATGCCCGTTCGGGGACCAAAGTCATGCAGTGCTTTTTTTGTCACGCCTGGAATGATGAAGACGTCCCGCGTTGTGTCCGTTGTGGCCGGCGCGTGCCTCCTCCCGCAGGGAAGAGTTCTTATCCATTCATGGCCGCTATGTCGGGAACGGCAACAGCGGCTCAATTAGATTTGGACCCGCGTCCAGATAACCCACCTCCGATGGGTAGCGCGGAGCCTTTACAAGCTACATTGCAACCTGAGTTGCCGATCATGGAAGGTCCTCCGGCGAATGGTGCGGGTACACAGCCATGGCTTTTCCGGGCTGGCGATCTGGGCAGGCCGAAGGTTGTGCCTATTCCGGTGTTAACGCCGCGACTGGACCCGATTCCCAGGAAGCCGCGTGCACCGCGCGATCAGGCCCAGCGGCGAACGCGCAAGACAGATTCGCGGCAAACCGAACTGCAGCATTTATTAGACCTGCAGGAGGCACTGCCCGAGGAGAAGCCCGCCGGGTTGGACGGAGTGATCGATTGCGACGCAGTGGTGGCGCCTACCGCTCAACGTGTGGCGGCTGCCATGGTGGACGGCGGCATGATTGCCGCGGCCGTAGCTGTGTTCGTCAGCATGTTCTATTTTGCTGGCGGAACGCTGAGCCTGGACAAACAATCTGTGCTGTTGCTATTCAGTGCCACGATGTTGTTTGCTCTGTTGTACCGGGCGCTGTGGTGTCTGGGTGGCGGGGATACGCCGGGGACACGATCGGCGGGAATGCGGGTTGTGAATTTCGATGGGCGTTCGCCGGATCGCTCGCAACGCGGGCGGCGGTTGGCTGCAGGCTTGTTGAGCGTGCTCTCGGTTGGCCTGGGATTAATCTGGATCCTGGTGGACGAGGAGAACTTGTCCTGGCACGATCATATCTCTAAGACATTTCCGACACCGGTTTAGCGATCTGTTGTAACGGGTCCACCGCAATTTATTGGCAGCACGAAATTTCCATGACCGGGTTCCCAAACCTCGCGTACAGTGGTAGGCTGAAGTTGTGAGCCGTCCGGTCGCCCTCTATTGCCGGTCTTCCAGGTTTGCTTGGCTAGCTGTGCTAGCCGGGTTAGGGACACTGCTCAGTGTTTTTCTTGGACAGAATCTCTTGCTTTCCGTCCTCACTTGCACGTTTTTTGCCTTTCCAATGGTACTGCTTGCGTTCCTAGCGTGGCAGCCTGAAGTGCAGGTTTACGACACTCACCTGGTCATCGGCCACCGCACGATTCCGTGGGCGGAAATCATTAAGGTAGACCACTTGAACTGGACCGTGCCGTTGGTTGTGCGTCTGACTTTGCGGCAGGGCAAGCACAGCCTGATTTTGTATCCGGGCGACCATGCCGACGGGGTTGCACTGCTGGAGCAAATCCGGCGGATGTCGCCTAACGCGCTGCTTGACGGGATTACTTATGACGAATTCTGGGCGGAGATGGACGCGGCCGCAGGGGAAGAGACGGCCACCCAGGCGCTGGCAGCAGCCACGAAAGATGACAGACTGCCAGAGCACAACCAGTCCCCCAATAACGACCGGTCTCAGTCCGACAATCAGTCACCCAACAAGCCCCAGGCAAAGGAAGTTTCGCAAGCCGATGCCCCCTCTGCGGCGCCGTTCCACTTGTTGTCTCCCGAGGACGAGCGCGAAGTAGAACTCCTTTATCAACGCCTGAAGTCTTCGGGCCACATCGATGTGGTGGAGACGGAATCGCGTGACCCGCAAGAGTAGTCCCATCCAATTAGCCGATGAGATGCCTAATTCGACGCTGCCGGTGACCATCTGAGATTGCGATTTCGTGCCGGCTTCGTGCCTGGTGCTGCCATCATCGTTGTGGTTGTTCTCGGCGCGCTCTTTTACAGCCAAATCCTTTCGTCGCTGGGCTCCTATCTGGTGAAGGCTGGGCCACCGGCGAAAGCAGACGTTGTGTTGGTTCTGGACGGCGATGCGACGGGTCAACGTATTCTCACGGGTGCGCAGTTGGTGCGGGACGGTTATGCGCCCCAAGTCCTGGTGAGTGGTTCAACCGGCATCTATGGATATTATGCCTGCGATCTGGCCATTCCTTTCGCCGTAAAGCACGGATATCCCGAATCATACTTCGTTCATTTTGAGAACGACGCTTCCTCTACGGTGGACGAAGCGCGGTTGGTCCTGCCGGTGATCCGCAAGCAGGGTTATCGGCGCATTCTGTTGGTGACCAGCAACTACCACACGAGGCGGGCTAGTGGGATTTATGGCACGCAGGCACCGGAGCTCACCTTCATCACGGTGGCGGCGCCTGACAAAAGCTTTTCCGCCAACGGTTGGTGGCACAATCGCGAAGGCCGCAAAACGTTTTTGTACGAATGGCTGAAGACGGTGGCGAACTGGGTGGGAGCTTAGTTCAAGGTTTGGGCGCTCCTAGAAATGGAGTGTCAAATCGCTGAATTTCTCTACCTGCAAAAAGCGACCGTTTCCGCTTACCTTTAAATCCTGGCGCTCCAGGACCCAGGTATGCGCATGGGGGACCAGCACCGCGTTCAGGCCTGCTTCGAGCGCCGGATTGATGTCGGATTTGGGCGAGTTACCGATCATCCACGTTGCTAAACTGGCTAGCGCTCGTTCTCCTACGAGACCGACATAGGCGGCTGCATCTTTTTCCTTCACAATCGCCGTGTGGGCAAAATACTCGCCCAGACCGGAACGATCGATCTTCATACGCTGTTCCTCCGGGTGACCTTTGGTGAACAGCGTTAGTTGGTGACGGGAACTGAGGTGAGCGAGCGTATCCGGGACGCCGTCGATGATTTCGATGGGCTGTTCCAGAATGCGCTCCGCCAGTGACATGACGTGTTGCAAGTCGTCTTCCTGAATGTGGCGTTCGGCCAGGTGCTGGTAGGCCTGTTGCAGATTGCGGCCGAAGTTGCGGGAGCCATAACCGTGCAGCTTGGCGTTCACCAGTTCAATCTCATTCAACACTTCGCGAACCTGGGGCGGCGAAAGCGAGGAATGATTCAGGAAATCGCAGAAATCGTCGAATGCCTTTTCAAAATAGATATTGTTTTCCCACAACGTGTCGTCGGCGTCAATCAGCAGGTTTAGTCTTTGCATGAAGGATCTTTCGCATGAAGATCTAGTGAATGAGATTGGAATGCCCACCATGCCCATTGCGCGGCGCTAGCTGTTTCAAGTGTTCCACGCGTTGCTGGCTTTGCAGGAAACCGGGAAAGAATTCGGCCAACTGGCGCAAACGTTCGGCTTCCGTGCGGGCCATCAGCAAAGCCTGCCGGAGATCCAGATCCTGGACGTGGCGGGCCAGCAGGAAGCTCAACTGCGGCACCTGCATTTCGGGGATCGATAGCGGCGCTTCTTTGCGTAACACCCGCAGTGCGTTGCAGCCATCGATGGCGCGCGCTTTGAAGGCGCGTACGGCGGGGTCGTCACCTGACATACCACCGGAAACGCCGCCCGCGCCAGACAGTTCCTCATCGTCAAAAAACTCCACGGTGCAGCGCAGGTAAGGGCGGTCCTGGTTGATGCCCCCGATGTCGAAGCGGCGTCGGCCGATGGCCAGAATGTCCAGTTGGCCGTCGGGATATTCGCGCAGGACGCGTTCGATGGCGGCGGTGCAGCCAATTCCCGCAATACCTTCTTTGCCAGCCAGGACGACGCCGAATTCACTGCGATCGCGGCGCACGTCGGCGATCATTTCCTTGTAGCGGTCCTCAAAAATGTGCAGCGGGAGTTCAGCGCCGGGCAACAGCACCACTTGCAAAGGAAACAATGGGAGCCACTCATGCATGTTACTATTATCACTTCCGCGTCCGGTTTTATCACAATCCTTGCGCCCGCCATGATTTTGAAGCTAAAGTTAACCCCCGCCATCTACCTGGTGGGCTTCATGGGATGCGGCAAATCTACTGTGGGTAGGGCACTTGCGGAAGAGCTGGGTTGGCCTTTTTTCGACCTGGATGAGGAAATCGAGAAACACGCGGGCGCGTCGATCACCTCTATTTTCAGTGACCGGGGCGAGGCGGCATTCCGCGCGCTGGAGAGCGCCGCCCTAGAGCGGCGCGTCAAATTGGCGCGAACCGGTAGGCCACAGGTGGTGAGCCTTGGGGGCGGTACGTTTACCTTGCCGGCGAATTGTGAACTGGCAAATGCGAACGGCGTTACCATTTGGCTGGACGCTCCGCTTACGGTGATCGAACGGCGCATTGCCAGCGAGACCCACCGCCCGTTGGCGCAGGATCGCGAGAAGTGGAGTGCATTGTATGATGACCGGCGCCAGGCGTACTCCCAAGCAGACTATCGGATTGAGACGGGCGAAAAGGACGCGGACGCCGTCGTGAAGCAGATTCTGGCGCTGCCCATTTTTGTCCCGTAAGAATTTGTTGAACATGCTGCTCACCAACGTTCGCGGCCGGGTGCAAGTAGGGGGAATAGAAACGAGTGCAGCCAGCCGTGCTTCCAACACATGATTAGCCAAATCGCAGGTAAACGCGCCGCGCTTTCCATTTTTCAATCCGCCTTGAAAGCAGCTGATCCCGGCAAAGCGGTACAGGAATTTGTGCGCCTGCGGGGCACTGTACTTCACGTTGGCGATAGAAAATACCGGCTGGCCGATTTCGATCGCATGCGCGTGGTGGGAGCAGGGAAGGCCAGTGCGCGCATGGCCCGGGCTCTGCAACAGGTGTTGGGTGCGAAGCTGGCGGGTGGTTTCGTGAACGTTCCCGACGGAACCAAATTGAGAGTGCGCGGAGTGGAGTTGCACTCCGCCGGGCACCCGATTCCAGACCAACGGGGCGTGGATGGTGCGCGCCAGATTGCCAGCATTGCCACTGAAAGCGGAGAGCACGATTTGGTATTTGCGGTGATCTCCGGCGGCGCGTCCGCCATGCTGCCGCTGCCCGGGCATGGAATTACGCTGCAGCGCAAGAAACAAATCACGCGAGCGTTGCTGGCCTCCGGCGCAACCATTCACGAGATGAACTGCGTGCGCAAACACATCTCGGCGATTAAAGGCGGAAGACTGGCGGCACTGGCACATCCCGCCACGGTAATTGCGCTGATTCTTTCCGACGTGATTGGCGATGACCTGGATGTGATTGGCTCTGGTCCCACGGTGCCCGATTTGAAGACCTGTGCCGATGCGCTTGCGGTTTTGTCCAAATACGGGATTCCGTCGCCGGTGCTCACGGAAACCCCCAAGCCCGGCGATGCCGCATTTGAACGCGTACAGAATCTCATTGTGGGAAGCAACCGCTTGTCGGTGGATGCGGCGCGCAAACGAGCGAAGGCTCTGGGCTACCAGCCCATCGTTCTTTCAACCACGATTGATGGCGAGACGCGCGACATTGCCCGCATGCACGCGGCAATTGCAAGAGAAATGCTCTATTCCGGGGAACGCAAAGTATGTTTCCTCTCCGGTGGCGAGACCACGGTCACGCTTCGCGGGAAGGGACGGGGCGGCCGCAATCAGGAATTTGTCTTGGCCGCGCTGCTGGCGCTAGAGGAAGGTAAAGACCCGAAAGGAAGAAGCGAGGATGCCAGGCGGGTAACCGTTTTCAGCGCGGGGACCGACGGCATCGACGGTCCCACGGACGCCGCAGGTGCGTGCGGAAATATCACACTTCTAAAACGTGCCCGCCAGCAAGGGTGGGAACCGCAGAAATTTCTGGCCCAGAATGATTCGTATACTCTGTGGGAGAAGATAGCGGGCCTGGTGAAGACCGGACCTACGGGCACCAATGTGATGGACGTGCGGATCTTGCTGATTGACTAAGTTCTAACGGATCGAATCGCTACTGATCCAGCTTCTCCACTTTCTCAATGCTCTTTTCGATCGCCTTTTCAATTTTCTCGGCTTTGTCCGTTTTCTCCGGCGGGCCTTTGCTCAAAAGGCTGGTGGCTTTTCGCACGGCAACGTCGCCGCGCTGGGTGTGCAAATCGATGTTGGGTCCGTGACCAATAGACCCGTGCAAACTTCCGTTTCGCCCGTGCGCTTCGTTGCGGACCTCAGCAAAATCGCTGGCCACGTCTCCGTTGGTGGTGGAGGCGTCCAGGGTAAACTGGGCGTTGGCGGGCAACGACAAGTGCAGGTCACCCGAGCGCGTGTTTAGGTGGATCGGGCCCAGGGCTGCGGTACTTACTTCCACATCACCGCGGTTGATGTCCACGTGTACCTCACCGCTGACACCACTTACCTTCACGTCACCGGAACGCGCACCAATTTTCAGCGGACCGGTCACATCCGATGCCACTACGTCCCCTGACGACACTTCGATCTGGCCACCCACGCGCGCGGCGTCGATATGGACATCGCCGCGTTTCACATTAATTTGCGCCGGTCCAGCCACGTTTTTCAGGCGCACGTCGCTGCGGTCGGAAACCAGCGTCGCTCCGGCCACATCTTCTACCGTCATATCACCGCTCTGCCCGCGCAGTTCCACCCTCGCGCCGGTGGGCACGGAAATTTCCAGATGATAGGAAACCCGCTGAACTTGTTCAGGGCGGATCACCATCTCATTCGCGTCACCGGTAATTTGGACCGTAGCGCCATCACTTAACCGCTGGGCTTCCTTTTGATCCAGGCTCCGCACCGACTTGGTGCCGCTGACTTTGACGCTGTCAGCGGTCCGGTTCACCCCGGTAACCTTGACATCGCCGCGAAAACTTTCCAGCACAATGTGCGGAGACTTGCCTGCGGCTTTTTCGGCGTTCACGGGAAAGTCAAAGGGGTCGCCCAAAAAAATTGCGCCGTCGATCTGAATTTGTCCCGGAAACCCACCGCCACTCGAGGAATGCATCCCCACGCCAAGTAGACACACGAAAATAGCCACCACCCATTCGCCGCCGGAGATTCCACTACGCGGCAACGCCCGGCCTTGGGCGTTCCAACTGAATATTTCCACCAAGCGCAGCGCGCCCCAGGCAATCAGCACCCATGGCCAAAACTTGCCGATATATTCGGTAAACGCCAGGTTCGGATAAATATTGTGCGCCAGAAACAGTAGACCGATGCCAATTAAAAGCAGCGGCGCGACAAACGAATTGCGTCTCATACTTCGCGATTCCTCATATACTCGGCCAGTTTCAACAACCCTGCCGTGATGATCAACGCGGGCCAGGTCTGCCCCACTCGGGGGCCGCCGGCGTATTCAATGACGAACAATAATCCGATGACGATTAAGAGCACGGGGCCGAACGCGGCTCGGGTTAGCGAGATGGGTGGAGACAAAGGGAGCGGCGCAGGCCCAGGGGTGCCCATGGGCGATGTTCCCAAGCCCATAGATCCGCCGGGCGCATCCGATGGATTCATCGCTCCACCTCCGGATGATCGGCCGGATGATCGGCCAGACGATCGGTCGACGTCGTGCCGTTGTGCGACATGCGCTCATACAACATGTAGATGCCCAGCAAGATGAGAACCGCCGGCCAATACCGTAACACCCGATGAAATTCCAGCAGTCCCAGGTTGCCTAACAAAAACAAGATACCAAAGCCGATCAGCAGCACTGCGAGGATGGGGAAGCGCGAGCCGCTGCGCAGGGGGACAAGACTCGAAAACTCATCTACCGGCTGCCCCTGCTGGCGTTTCTGCGCGGTATGGTAGGCCTCAAACGCCATGTAAAAGACAAAGCAGCCCAGCATCAATCCGAATAGCGGCTCAAAACCGCCGGCAGCGTCGCTCGACAAAATGCTGATCAGCGACCCCATGATCAACACATGCACCAGGCCCTTGGCGTACTGTCCGTTATACACGGCGCCGACGCCGGGGATGAAACCGAGGATAAACGCGAGGACAGCCGAACCAGACGGTGCAGAAGTGGACGGCGGGATGGATGAGGATGGTCTGGGCCCTGTATGGAACGGAGGCGGCGGTGCATAGCTCTGCCCCGCGCCTGGCTGTTGAAAAGGCTGTTGCAGCGTCTGTCCGGTGAGAGCCGGCGGCACGATGACCGACACGGGTACATGCTCGGCGCAGTAAATCGTTCCCAGTGCGGGCCGCGATGATTCGTGATCCAAGGCTTTGCCGCACGCCCTGCAATAGCCGATAATGGCTGCTTCGCTCATCTTATTTCCTGTCTCCACACCTATTTACTATCGGGGTTTGCAACATCGCGTTGAGGACTCCGCCGTAATTCCGACCATTGGTCCAATTGGCTTTGCACGTCGTACACGACCGCCAGATTTTCATAGCGCTTCATGGTGCGGTTCCAAGCGCGGAGAGCGTTGTTTTCCGCGGCTCCCCAAAACCTGCCAATCATCACCAGTGACAACGCAGCCATGGCCACGCTCATCACGACCCTGGGTTGTAAGACGGGCCGCAGGATCGGCTGCACAATGCCAGACCAGTTAGTGAACCGCAAAGGAGCCACTAACGAGGCGAACCAACGCTCCGGAGTCTGCGCCGGTTTGTCCGTGGTCATGCGCAGGATCTTGCCAATCAGTTGAACCGGCACATCCGCCGGCTCGATTTCCTCGAGCATCGCCACTACGCCGGAACAATCGCGCAACAGTTCGCCACAGGCAACGCAGAAGGCCGCGTGCGTTTCAATCACCGTCTTCTGGGCGCTATCCAGCGTGCCGTCCAAATAATCGGCCAGTTGAATTTCGAAATTTTCGCAGGTGATCATGTCGTCCATTGTTTATAACACCGCCTGCCTATACCGCAGGCCTGTGCCGTTGCAGCAGGCGAGCCAATTCCGCACGCCCCCGGTTCAATCTGGATTTTACGGTACCTTCGGGCACGTTCAAAATCTCCGCGATTTCGCGATACTCCAATTCTTCCAGGTCGCGTAGGATCACAGTTTCACGCAGTTCTGGTGACAGCCGAGAAAGCGCGCGCTGCAACAGCTCGCTGGTTTCGCGCCCGCTGACCAATCCGTCGGCACGGGCGACACCGGTTGCTCTTCCTTCGAGCACGGGCAACCGGTCCTCCAAGGAGTCGGTTGCCCGATCCAAACGCGACTTACGGTAATTGTCGATCAGCAGGTTGCGGGTCAGACGAGTCAGCCAAACGGTGAACGATCCCTTGCCAGCACGAAATTGCGACAGCGAACGAAAGATGCGCAGAAACACTTCCTGGCTCAGATCCTGCGCTTCCGTGGTGGAACCGGTGAAACGGTAACACATTCCGTATACGCGGCCGTTATGCGATCGGACAAGTTCTTCCCACGCAGGGTTTTCGCCCGCCAGGCAACGCTCTACGAGCTGTGTGTCGGCATCCAAAGCGTTGGACTTCCGCTCGTCGATAAGGGGACTCTCTAAGCCGAGGGCGCTGGTGTTGAAACCCCCAATGGACCCGGCTGCGGCGATCGCTTCCATAATTGTTGTTCCTGGAATTAGAAACGTAAACCGCCCCAGATTTGTTCCCAGAGTTGTTACAAGATTTGTTACAAGATTTGTTCGATGCTAAGTTCGATCTAACATTTATGCACTAATCCGCACAAGATCGCAAACGGTACTATCGGGTACTCCCTTCCCAGGGGGGTATCCTATGACGTAAGCTAGTGAAACGATGGAATATACGTCTTTGGGGGTGCGAAGAAAGTGATTTGCCCGTTTTGTGCCCATCGCCAGGACCGGGTGATCGATTCCCGGGAAAGCAAGGAAGGTGACGTCATCCGGCGACGCCGAGAGTGTCTAAAGTGCGAACGCCGCTTCACCACCTACGAACGTAGTGACGAAGTTCCCTACGTTGTCGTCAAAAGGGATGGGCGAAGAGAGAAGTTCGATCGTCAGAAGGTATTGGAGGGGCTGATCAAAGCTTGCGAGAAGCGTCCCGTCGGTATGGCCGTGCTAGCCCAGGTGGTGGACGAAGTGGAATCGGTTCTTGCGGATAGCCAGGATCGGGAAGTTTCAACCACGGTGATCGGGGAGCTTTTGATGACTCGGCTGCGCGCCATCGATAAGATTGCCTACGTTCGTTTCGCCTCTGTTTACAGAGACTTCCAGGACGTGGAGGCCTTTTTGGACGAATTAAAGGATGTATTACAACGTAGGGGTTAATATAGGCCGCGCGGGCAAGGATAGAAGCGAGTGGGCTTAGACTAAAAAACGCGTCTGGGTCGTGCGAGCCGCTGAAAATGGCTGAAACCAAATAGTTTGAGAAACATCTTTGTAAATAGGGACTTAACAGATAGCACTAAGCCTGTTATACTAGGTGGGCGGTTTTCCCGGCAGCACTGGTAAAGCTTGGGTTACAAGGGCTAATCCATTGATAGGATTGGGGTTGCGTGTACTCAACGGAATCGTGCCGCTGGAGTCGACGTGCCCCTGGTAATCGGGAGGTGGAGCAAGTTGGATCAATTTGAAGATCAATTTTTAGGCGAAGGCCGTGAACCGTTGGGGCTTCCTTTTGATGAGGAAGGCGCTTTTTTTCAACGGGATGGCGGCCCTGAGGGCGAAGAAGGCGCGACTGCCCATCAGCCTGAGGAGTCTATCTATACCGATGACCCTGTGCGCGTATACCTACGTGAAATGGGCTCGGTTCCCTTGCTTACCCGCGAGGGCGAAGTTAATCTGGCCCGCCGAATGGAGCGAGGAAAGCTCCGGATGCAAAAGGCCATTAGCCGGTCTGCCCTGGTGCAGCTCCGGGCTGTGGAAATCTGCGAACAGATCCGCAAGGAAACCGAAGAGCTGGATGCCTTTGTCGATCTAGGCGACCTGGAAGCCGAAAGCGCGGCCTACAACAAACGGCAGAGTGAAGTTCGCAAACAGTTGCTGGACATCATCGCTTCGCACAAGAAGCTAGCCCAATTGCAGGAAAGACTCGAAGAAGTTCCGCTCAGCAATAAGAAGGGCCGGCGGCGGGCGTTGGGCAAAGTCGCTCGTAACTGGGTGGAGATTTCGCGAGGTTTGCGGGCCATCCCGTTTTACGCATCGCAATGGAAGCAATTCGCGCGTGAGATTGAACGCGTAGTGGACGCTCTGCTCCAGATGGAGTTGGAACTGCGGCGGCTCGAGGGCCGCACCAGCGTTGCTGCGCAGGCGAAAGCCAAAGAGTTGAAGCGCGAAATGCGCAAGTACGAGCAGACGGCCGGTGCCGCGCTGCCTGCGCTGAAACACACACTGGGTGTGATTCGGTATGGTGAGATTGAAGCCGAACGCGCCAAGAAAGACTTGGTGGAGGCCAATCTTCGCTTGGTGGTTTCTGTCGCCAAGAAATATGTCAACCGCGGTTTGCATTTGCTGGATCTAATTCAGGAAGGCAATATCGGGCTGATGCGCGCTGCGGACAAATTCGAATACCGGCGGGGCTACAAGTTTTCGACCTACGCCACATGGTGGATTCGCCAGGCCATCACACGTGCGATTGCGGATCAATCGCGTACCATTCGTATTCCTGTTCACATGAACGAGAGTATGAACAAATTCCTGCGCGCCACGCGTGAGCTGGAAAAGGAATTGGGACGGGCTCCCACGAACGAAGAAATCAGCCGGCGTATGGACATTCCGGTGGAGAAAGTCCAAAAGCTGAAAACCATCTCGCGGGATCCTGTTTCGTTGGAAACCCCGGTGGGCCGCGACGGAGAATCCGCGCTGGGCGATTTGATCGAAGACCGCTGGGTGGGTTCGCCCGTTGATTCGGTCATCGATACCAATGTCCGGGACGAAACCGCCAACATTCTGAAGACGCTTTCTCCGAAAGAAGAGAAAGTGATCCGCCTGCGCTTCGGCATCGGCTGCGAACGCGAACATACCCTGGAAGAAATCGGCCAGGAGTTCGACGTCACTCGTGAGCGAATCCGTCAAATAGAGGCAAAAGCCCTGCGCCAACTCCGGTCACCGGAGCGTGCACGGCACCTGAGAGCTCTGCTGGCCGCGCGGTAAGCTAATCCCTGTAAATCGCCGAGAGCCACCCTGCGGGGTGGCTCTTTTTCATTCTCAGTAACCATACAGCCGCGCTGGTTTCTCCCCGAAAGCCGACGGAACTGAATCCGGTCTTTCAAATTGACGATTGATGAACCCGTTGGCCGGTATGGGCTCCCGACGCCGGGGGAAAACCAGGGAAAACCAGGGAAAACTGCCAGTTGCTCCTGGTTTTAGACACGGAACGCGGAAAACAAAGGCAAATCGAGCGAAAAACAGAATTTGCTTCAGGAGTTCGTGCGCAAAAATTTGACAGCTAGTCTTCCTGACCTCCAGCAACAGCGGCGGGATGAAGAGACGTTTGCAACCGTTTGTGTAGAATGGCGCGCGAGCGGACCGATTGTAGGAGTGGATGCAGCACAACGTATGAGCCGCGACGAAGCTCATGAGCGGGCGGCGATTTAGCGTAGCTGAGGCTATCGATCCCTTCGCGGCTTGATTCACCGAGATCAATTCGCGAGAATCAGTACCCGTACAACCGCGCTGGATTATCCACCAAAATCTTCTTCCGCGTCGCGGCGTCGGGAGCCCACACCGGCAACAGGTTCATCAGCCGTCCATCATCAATTTGAAAGACAGGATTCAGCTCTGTGGGTTTGCGTCCAGCGGGGGGATTCGAATTCGGATGCGGCCAGTCCGTGCCCCAAATGATGCGATCAGGATTCGCCGCGATCAGGGCTTTGGCATACGGAGCGAGATCGGCGTAGTCAGGGCCGTGTGTCGTCATTGAGGCGGACGACGCCCGGTAGGCCCCGGAAATCTTGACCCACGCCTTGCCGGCTTTCACCATCGCAAGCAGGTCGGCCCAACCGGGCTGATTCATGCCGCGAGACGTCTCCGCTCCGCCGAAGTGATCGAAGACCACCGGCACGGGTGCGTTCATCACAACATCTTTGATGCCCGAAATGATGGAGGAAGCAACGTACATTTGCACGTGCCAATTGCGCCGCTTCACGCGATCAAGCGCAGTCTGCAAACGCGTCCGCCCGACACCGGGATCGGTTTGATTCACTGTCGCCAGATTAATTCGAATGCCCCGCACGCCGGCTTCCGCCATGGCGTCCAGTTGGCTTTCGGTGGTCTTATCGTCAATCACGGCGACGCCGCGCGCGCTGGCGCCGTAGGCTTTCATCCCGTACAGCGTGGCGGAATTGTCGGTGCCATAAATGCTGGGGTTGACGATCACCACGCGCTGCAGATGCAGGGCCTTGTGCAACGAGGCCATTTCATCGGGCAACGCGGGCTCCGGCGTATAGACGCGGCCGGACCAAAAGGGAAATTTGGCGGGGTCACCGAAGATGTGCGTGTGGGTGTCGCAGGCCAGCGCGGGCACATCGAAGTTGACCGGCGTAGATGGCTGCGAGGCTTTGCCGAAACATTTCAGGGTAAAGCCAAGCGCACCCGCGCCTTGAATCCAGTGTCGTCGTGTCAATTTCATAGTGTTTACGGCCTCCGCTCTGGCGACCGGAGCTACCAGGCTGTTTGCGACTTACGGCTGCAATGATGCGGCGTAGGCAGCGAGCGCGATCATGTCGTCTTCAGTGAGATTAGAGACCACTCGCTTCATCAAGGCTGACGAGGTCCCCGCACTCACGCCCGTCTGAAAGTTAGACAGCTGGCGAACGATGTAGATGGGGTGCAGGCCGGCAAGACGAGGAACATCTCCTAGGCCCTTCAATCCCGCGCCGTGACAAATCTCACAGGAAATGGTTTTGCCGATTCCGCTGGAGGCAAGCGCGGCACCCTTGGCAACGCTGCCCTTCGGGACGTAGGCGGTAAAGCCGGAATGCGGATCCCGCGAGGTGGCGCGCATGGGATCGTCCGGCAATTCAACGATGCGATTGCCGATGGCTTCGGTTCCGCCATTGGGCAAAACCAGGCGCATTCGGCCTTTCACGCTGACGTAGCTTTTGGGCAAGATGTCCACTTCTTGAACTTTGACCCAGGTTTTTGGCTTGCGTGAGGCGAACCATTCGCTGGCCGATTTCACATCTTCATCGGAGACGGCTTTGGCGATGCCATTCATGCGTGCGGTATCCTTGCGGACGCCGCTTTTAAAATTCGCCATCTGCTTGATCAGGTAATCGGCCGGCATGCCCGCAATATCCGCTGATTCTGGATGGCCTTGACCGGACATCAGGTGACACGAACCGCATGCCAGTGCATTCGGCGGGGTTCCTTTTTGAACGATGCTGGGCGGGTTGCCCACTTCGTCCGGATACCAGATGGGCGGGTTGGAAAGATCGTCGATTTGCTCCGGCGTATATGCCTTGGCGCTGCCGGGCATCTTGCGCGGCTCGCTGCTTTCTTCCACTTTGGGCTGTTCTTTGTCGGCGACCGGAAAGGCCCACGCCGGGCGGATACCGGCCGTTTGTGCTGTTGTGGACATTGCGATGAAAGACAACAGAGAGGCAAATAGGGACGCCCTTAAAAACCAACGCATATACTTTTCTCCTGACCCGATTGGGATCTGATTCGATGGTCGCGGCAATTGATGTTCACGCCGCGCAACTTCATCATTGTAGCGAGTGTCGGCGGGAGAGGGTAGGGGGATTTTCTACTCGGGGCTTTTCTACTCAATCAGCCCAAGTTCACGCAGCCCGCCTTCCGGTTCCGGCGGATCGTAGTGGGTAACCACGCCTTTCACGCGGCCGTGATCGAGGGCCACACCATAAGGAGGGTTGACGAAAGTGAAAAGCTTGCGCATGTCAGCAGTATCGAGGGAAGTCTTGGCGACGAGTTTAGTGTCGTGCAAAAACGAACCGGCCCATTGCGGATTCACGGTGGGGAGGCCGATGACGGTGACGTCGCTCTTCCATTTCATGGTGGCCATGTGGCGGGCGGCCTGGTCACAATGCTGGCAAGAGGGATCATAGAAATACATGAACACACGGCCTTGGCGCAGGTTGTACGGCTGGCCGTCAACCGTGATGGTTTCGGGCACCTGAATGCCGCTTTGGCGCATGGTGTTGTAGCCAAAACTGGCGGCGGAGAGCACGGCCATTCCGGCCAGCGTCAACAGTGGAACACGCAGACTGGAGTTCTTGCGCGAGAGCCACCAGGCGACAAGGGCACCGGCGAGCATGGCTCCGTCTTCGGCGAAGAAAGCCGGGTTGACGGCGCGCTTCAGCCAGGGAAAGCAACTACAATCGCGGCCGACCAACGCTCCGTAGCGGATGCCGATGTAGCCGATGAAGATGAGCAGAAGGCCGCTGATCATGATCGCTCCAATGCGGCGGTATTTCGGAATCAGCACCAGCACGCCGGCGGTGGTTTCGGCGATGCCCAGTGTGATAACCAATGGCAAACTGCCCCAGGTGGGCACCAGCAGTTGCTCCATCAACGTTTGAAATTGAAAGGGCATGAACATTTTGGCCAGGCCGGCGCCGAGAAAGATAATGGCAACCAGAACCGAAGCGATGTAGCCCAAAATGCTTTTCCAGGCTGGCATGTCGAGGGCCTGACTTCTGATGTCGATGGAGGAAGATTCGCTCATGGGTAAATTTTAGCGTTATTAGATACGGCCGTGCCTGATTAGACGCGGGCGTGCCAGAATAGTCTCTTGACCTTTCGCAAACTCCGAGTCCCGGCCTCCAGCGCGAATCTCGGTCCAGGCTTTGACGCCCTGGGCCTGGCGCTGGGTATCCATTTGGAATGCCGCTTTCGCGCAGCCAAGGCGCTTTGCATCCGCGTTAGCGGACGAGATCATGACATGATCTCCACCGGCGCGGACAATCTGATTTGGCAGACCGCCATGGATATTGCGGCGCATGCGGGCAAAGAACTACCGCCGGCGGAGTTGGAGATTGAGAATCATATTCCGTTGGGGAAAGGCCTGGGTTCAAGCGCGGCTGCGCTGACGGCGGGCGTGGTGATTGCCGACAAACTGTTGGGCTTGCGCTGGCCCAAAAAGCGAGTACTGGACGAAGCCGCGCGCATTGAAGGGCACCCGGATAACGTTGCTGCTTGCGTGCATGGGTCCATCGTGGCCAGCGCGACGGATGAATTGGGCATCACGCATGCGGTGAGGATGGATTTGCATCCGCGCTTTGCCATTGCAGTGGTGGTTCCCGGCTTTCTGCTGCCGACGGTGGAGGCGCGGCGTGTGCTGCCTGCGATGTATTCAAAGCAGGATGCGATTTTCAATATCCAGCGCAGTTGCTTGCTGATTACGGCACTGGCAACCGGCAACGCGGACGCCTTTCCCACGGCTCTGGAAGACCGCATGCATCAGCCCTACCGCGCGGCACTGGTGCCAGGGTTGGAGCAGATCATCAAGCTGCGGACAAAGGGTTTGTTGGGATGCGCGCTGAGCGGTGCAGGTCCGTCGATCCTGGTGTTTTATGAACGTGGATATGAGAACGTTTGCCAATCGGTACAGCATATTTTTGCGGCGCATGGGAAAGACTCCGAAGTATTTTTGACGGAGCTGGCGCTGCACGGGTATGAGTTGGTTTAGTTCGCATTAAATCGCTTCCCGCGGGCGCGGCGCAGTCAAACAAAAATGCATACCAATCGTCTGGCACAAGAGAAGAGTCCGTACCTGTTGCAACACGCGCACAATCCGGTGGATTGGTATCCGTGGGGTGCAGAAGCGTTTGCCAAAGCTGCGGCGGAAGACAAGCCGGTGTTTTTGTCGGTGGGATATTCGACGTGCCACTGGTGCCATGTGATGGAGCGTGAGTCTTTCGAAAACGAAGACGTCGCCAAGATTCTGAACGAATATTTTGTGGCGGTGAAGGTGGACCGTGAGGAGCGGCCGGATGTGGACCGGCTGTACATGCTGTTCGTGCAGGCGTCGACGGGCAGCGGAGGGTGGCCCATGTCGGTGTGGCTGACCCCGCAGCGAAAACCGTTTTTTGGTGGGACGTATTTTCCTCCGGACACTGCTCATGGCGGGCGCTATGGACGCCCCGGATTTGGGGCGATTTTGGCAAGGCTAGCGCAGGCTTGGAAAGCGGATCGCGACAAGATCGAACATTCGGGCACGGAAGTCTTAAAACAATTGGCGGGTTATGCGTCGTTGCGTGGGACTGAAAAAAGTGGTCCTGAAGCAATCGCCGGGAAAGATGTTTGGGATCGGGCGTTTCGCGGATTCGAGCGCATGTTCGATACGCAATTGGGGGGCTTTGGCCGTGCGCCGAAATTCCCACGGCCCAGCATTCATAATTTTCTCGTGCGATATCACGATCAGGAAAACAGTAACGATGCCCTGGAGATGGTGCTGAAGACTCTGCGCGAGATGCTGAAGGGCGGGATGAACGACCAGATCGGCGGCGGCTTTCATCGCTATTCGGTGGACGAGCGCTGGTTTGTGCCGCATTTTGAAAAGATGCTGTATGATCAGGCGCAGCTGGCGACGTCTTATCTGGAGGCGTTTCAGATTACCAGGGACGGGCTTTATGCGAAGGCAGCGCGCGATATTTTCTCGTACTTGTTGCGCGACATGACCGGTCCAGAGGGTGGGTTTTATTCCGCGGAAGACGCGGACAGTGCGGCTACGCACGATAATTTGCGAGACAAAAGTGAGGGTGCGTTTTACATTTGGTCGCGAGAAGAGATTGTTGAGGCGGTTGGTGAATTGGACGCCGTTCTATTTTGCGATCGCTACGGCGTGCTGCCAAACGGAAATGTCGAGGAAGATCCGCACGGCGAGTTTCGCGGCAAAAACATTTTGTACGAGGCGCGGACAGTGGAAGAAGTGGCGGCGCGGGCGGGTCACCTGACTACCGATGACGTGCGCGCGTCACTCCGGTTAACAGCGGAACGTCTGTTGAAGATTCGGGCTGAACGTCCCCGTCCTTTGCGTGACGACAAAGTGCTGGCCGGGTGGAATGGCATGATGATTTCCGCATTTGCCAAGGGCGCGCAAATTCTGAATGAGCCGGTTTATGCAACGGCTGCGCGGAATGCCATGGACTTCGTGCGCAAGTATTTGTGGGATGCGCCAAACAACTTGTTGTTGCGGCGCTACCGACAAGGGGAGTCCGCCATTCCAGCGTTCATGGATGATTACGCCTGGTGCGGACTGGCTCTGCTGGATCTCTACGAAACATCCTTTGATTCCGCCGATCTAACGTGGGCCATTCAATTGGCGGAGCTGGCCGTGGAACGGTTCGAAGACAAACAGGATGGCGCGTTCTTCAGTACCAGCTCCGACGACGACGGGCTGCTCCGGTTAAAAGACGATTACGACGGCGCGGAGCCTTCGGGCAACTCTGCGATGGTGATGTTACTGCTGCGCTTGGCTGGTATGACCGACCGCGCGGATTTTGCTGGTGCTGCTGATCGCGCGCTGAAGGCGTTTACATCACGATTGGAAGAAGCCGGTACGGGTGTCCCGCAGATGATGACCGCGCATATGTTTGCGTTGGCGAAACCGCGGGAGATTGTGTTGGCGGGTCCAGTGAGTGACGACATCTACCAACAAATGATTGCGGCCATCCGGCGGCGCTTCCTGCCAAACACGATCGTACTGCGAGCGGAAGATGTGGCTAGGCCAATGCCCGCTGTAGGAGGCAAACCGACGGCCTATGTGTGTGAAAATTTCTCCTGCCAGTTGCCGGTGACGGGGGTGGAGGAATTGAATCTCCTGTTGGGCGGTAGAGCATGACAACGCTGAAGTCCTGACACGAGAAACACTGAAAGCGAGGATCGCCGCATCGAAAAAGTCGGCCTCACCGGTGGTTGCGCTGCGCATTCCAGAAGCAGATCTCGCATTGGCCAGAAAGCAAGCTGAACGGAAGGGTCTAGCTTACCAAACTTACATCAAGTCACTATTGCACGAAACCCTCAGCGCGCGGGAGAAGCGCAAAGTTGGCTGGTAGACGAACTGGCGTCATCCCGCCCCGCATCCCCCCCGTCAGACAATCCCTCACACCACATCTTCAGTTCTGAAAGTACTAGCCCCCGTGCCAGCGCAAGTCTAGGCTTGCTAGAATAGGCGCTATATGGAAAGACCTGGAGCAACCACCCTACGCGGTAACCCGATGACTTTGCTTGGTCCCGAGCTGAAAGTGGGGGACAAGGCGCCGGATTTTGATGCGATTGATGACGGACTGAAACCGGTCACGCTGACCACCACTGGCAATGGCGTACGGATTTTCAGTGTAATTCCCTCGCTGGATACGCCGGTTTGCGATGCGCAGACCAAGCGTTTTAACGAGGAAGCCGGCACACTTCCGAACACCAGCATTTACACCTTCAGCATGGACTTGCCTTTTGCGCAAAAGCGTTGGTGCGGTGCGTATGGCGTGGATCATGTAAAGATGGTTTCCGATCACCGCTCTGGTTCGTTTGGGGAACACTACGGCACGCTGATCAAAGAATTGCGGATTCACAGCCGTGCTATTTTTGTGGTCGACAAGGATAACGTCATCCGCCACGTGGAATACGTTTCAGAGGTGGGCAATCATCCGGATTACGAAAAAGCGATGGCGGTAGCGAAGTCGCTGTAGCCCAGGCGGAAAATGCCGCCCTATTGGGTACGTCTTGCCTACGTTTTGGAATTTCTGCTGGCCATCATAGCGATCGTTTTGCTGTGGGGCCAGGTGGGCGGGGACGTTCATTTGGATCTGATGCCCTGGTATCAGAAGTTGACGCTTACGGTGGCCCTAGCTTGGGTGATCGTTGCGGGAACCGTGTCGTCGGTTGTGCGTGAGCGTGTTTGGAACCGTTGGACCGTGTGCTATCTAGTGGCGGGAGTTTTGCTCGCTGCCGTGATGGCCCTGCTGACTTATTACTATCACATCCACGAAGATGACGGTGGCGAGGACGGCAAAGACAACGTTGCCCTGCTCGCCCCCGCATCTCGGGAAGGCATTCATGACTACGGCAACCAAGTTTGGCGCCTGGACTACACCACAAAGCGAACTGGAGATTGAATATTCTCTGGTAGTGCTTGAGGAAATCCGCCGGTCGGTGACTGATGGGTTTCAGCGCTTGCGCGGCGGAATGGAAGTGGGTGGCATTCTGTATGGAACCCGCGACCAGAGCAAATTGCGGATCGAAGCCATCCGCGATATTACATGTGAGCACGCGCACGGGCCCTCCTTTCATCTTTCTGATAAGGATCACCAGGCGCTGGACCAACAGCTGCTGACCGATCAGGACGATCCGCGGCTGAAGGGCTATGTCGTTTTGGGCTGGTTTGTTTCGCACCCGCGCAAAGACATTGCCTTGCAGCCTTCCGATGTCGAACTCTACGACCGTTACTTTCCCGGGACCTGGCAGATTACGCTGGTGATCCGTCCGGGCCGTGCTGGCATGATGCGGGCTGGCTTTTTCGTGCGCGACGCGGATGGTCACGTCAAGACGGACCGCAGTTATCAGGACTTTAACTTCCCTGAGTTGGCGCCTGGGACGATCCCGGCGATGCTCAATTCGGCGGTGATCAATCTGGCGGCCGCAACTCCGGCGGCGGCAAATCCAGGACCTAAAGCCTTAGCGCCACGGCCTGCAGAAGTGCGCGGCCGGCGCGAAGCTGCCGATGGCGATGGCGTGCGGCCGCGTGGTCTGGATTCTTCACGCACGCCCATACCAGCGACGGATCATGCTTATGTCCAGCCTGGTCTTCAGCCTGATTTCGCGCATGATTTTCAGCCTGATTTCAGGGGTGTTGCTGCGCCGGCTCCCATGAATTCAGCTGCCCATTCGGCCAGTTCCGTTTCGCTGGAATCTGCGCCCTCGAATTTGGTTCCATCGGCATCGCCCTATTTGCCGGCGGAGCGTGCCGACGCGGGGCAACGCAGTTTTGGTGAGCCTCCGCCTGACCGCGGGCGCTCATCATCGCGAGCCGGTGCTTTGCGCACGGTGACGCTGGCCGTTGCCGCAGCCCTGGCGGGTGCGCTTGCCTCCTTCGCCGGCCTGAGGGGTTTGCCGGATCACAAGAACGTCGAACCGATTTCTCTGGCGATGTTCGATCATGCCGGCCAGCTGCAGATTCAATGGAATCATTCCGCGGGCGCATTATCCGCTGCCAAGAACGGCTCCATCGAAATTGAAGATGGCGGCAGTAAGCAAACCTTCTCGCTTACCGCGCAAGATCTGGCGCAGGGCAGCTACACTTACGTTCGTAAAACTGGCGACGTGCAGGTACGCATGCAAGTGGCGGATGAACACGGCCAGCAGAAACAGGAAGCGTCCCGATTTTTGGGCGCTGCCGCGACTCCCAGTGATGCCATACCTGCCGTGAGCGCGCCCGTCAAAGCATCCAATCCCGGTGAAAACAACGCTGCTGTTTCTGTGGACTTAGACGCGGCGCTTGAAGAATCCGCCCGGCAGAAAACGCGCATCCAGCAACTGGAACGGACTATCGTCATCCTGCAGGGACGGCTGGGAGTGAATCAGGACAAGTAGTCTAGCGCCTGGTTTGAATTGCGCCCTTTAGGCGCAATTGTGGATCTGACGCCGAACTCGATACGGGAGGCGCCGGGCGCAGAAAGAGCCGCTCCATCTCTGTGCCAGTGAGTGTCGCGGTTCCTTTCAAGGTTGCACCCGCCACGCTGAACTGCGTCTTTTTCAAGGCGGCAGAACGCGGATTGCGGATCAGCGGCATGGCCGCACGCAGGACGGCGGCACCTGTCAGCGCTTCACTATCCGATTTGGTTAACGCTTCGGCCGCCAGGACGGCATCTGTGCTGCGAAACTTGATGCCGCCAGAGGTTTCGTGAATGACGCCTAGCGCGGGCGAAAACGCAGCGCCTCCCACTCCGTTCGTCAACTGGGGCAACAATCGGTTGAAGGGCGTGACAGTAGCATACCAGGCATCATAGCTGGCACCAGTGGCCAAACCCTTTTGTGCCAGGGCCCCCGCGGGTGCTTTCGATGAGCGCTGTTGCAGGATGGCTTTAATCGCAGCCACGGGACCAACAATAGCCGTCGAGGAATCTACAAACGCAAACGACGTGTGCAATGAGCTTGCCGGTGGCGTGATCACACTCACCCCATGATCCTGCGTGACAGTGGATCCGGTAAGATTAGCCACCGTCAGGAAGCGATCGGGCTTGAAAGTGCCGCGCGCCAGAATCACATCGTAGTGAAAAAGTTCTCCCGCAACCGGAGATGTTGCTACAAAAAGCACTTCGCGCACGTCGCGTTTGGGATCAAAGCCCACGGTCCCGTCATAGCGACCAAAAGCTGGATTATTGGTCAGAATGCGTTTGAAAACCTGCTGGCCGAATGGAGAGCCCAATGCTGCTGGAACATTCACACCATACAGCACGGTTGCTTGCGGCGGAACCAGATCAAGCAAGGGCTGGACCTCCGCGGCGTTGAGAAAATGCGCGGTTAATAAGAATGAAAAAGGAAAGTACAGTTTATGCATCAAGCCTCTATTCTGGATGTAACGGTGTGATCCGTGATTGCCGCTGATCATCTGTCTAAATAGACGTGTCTCTAAATAGACGTGGATGGGCGGGAAAAAGTCTGGAAACGGTGCGTTTGTCGAAAACGCCGCTGCGGAAACCGGTCAATGGCCTAGCGTTCGTAGCTTTACATGAATGGCCTGGAGCTTCACCACTTGTTCACCTTGAGACGCGCCCGGTTCTGGTGCAACGGATTGAGCAAATCCGCTCAAGGATGTAAAGACAACCATTAGCGTAAGTCGAATGATGGGCCGCACAGTAAGACGTCCCATATTAACGTCGCATATTAACGTCGCATATTAACAAAGAAAGACCCTCCGCAGGCAGCCGGTGTTTCCTGCCAAGATAGGAATAGCGACGGGAATGAAACCAACCGCCTCCATTTCGAACGGCCCGGTTCAAGGTTCGCTGCCTGAGGTTCATGGCAGCGTTACCACCGCTCGGCCGAACGTGCTGCGTCGCATGCTGGCTTTTGCCGGACCCGCGTACCTGGTTAGCGCCGGGTACATGGACCCCGGCAACTGGGCCACGGATTTGGAGGGCGGTGCGCGCTTCGGCTATCAATTGGTATGGGTGCTGCTGCTATCGAACTTGATGGCGATTCTTTTGCAAACCCTTTCAGCAAGGCTGGGCATTGTTTCGGGCCGCGATTTGGCGCAGGCCTGCCGGGCGTCCTATTCCAAGCCGATTTGCAACGCGCTGTGGGCCTTGTGCGAAATCGCCATCGCCGCCTGCGATTTGGCGGAGGTGTTGGGCGCGGCTATCGCATTGCAGCTCTTGTTCGGTTTGCCATTGATTGCCGGAGTGGTGCTCACCGCGCTGGACACGCTTCTTGTCCTGTGGCTTTCGCGTTATGGTATCCGCTTGATTGAAGCGATCATATTGGCTCTGATTGCAGTGATTGCTGGTTGCTTTCTCATCGAATTGTTCTGGGCCAAACCGGTGATCACGCAAGTGTTTGGCGGCCTGCTTCCGCGCGTGAATCGCGAGAGCCTATATGTAGCGATTGGCATTCTGGGCGCCACCGTAATGCCCCACAATCTGTATCTGCATTCGGCCCTGGTACAGACTCGGCGCATCGGATCGAAGATCAGCGAAAAACGCGAAGCCTGCCGCTATAACCTGATTGACTCCGTGGTGGCCTTGAACGGTGCGCTGATTGTGAACGCTGCCATCCTGGTGTTGGCCGCGGCGGTTTTCTTCAAGCAGGGCATTGTGGTCACGCAGATTGCACAGGCTCAGGTTCTGTTGACGCCCTTGTTGGGAACTGCCTTGGCCAGCGGCCTATTCGCGATTGCACTATTGGCCAGCGGTCAATCATCCACACTCACCGGTACCTTCGCCGGGCAGATTGTTATGGAAGGTTTTCTGAATTTGCGCATGCCGCCGTGGCTGCGCAGGCTGGTGACGCGCTTGCTGGCCATCATTCCCGCTATCCTGACCATTCTCTATTTCGGCGACGGCGGCACTTACCGGCTCCTGATCCTGAGCCAGGTAGTCTTGAGCATGCAATTGCCCTTCGCGGTCATCCCGTTGATCAAGTTCACCAACGATCCCCGGCGGATGGGAGAGTTTGCCAATCGCGGATGGGTGCGGGTTCTGGCCTGGGCCGCGGCCGCGGTGATTGTCGGCTTGAACGCCTGGCTGGTGGCCGACGAAGTAGGCCCCTGGATGGCGCAGTCATTTGCCCATGCGATGATGGCCGGCATTCCTACTGTCGCGCTGGTTTTGTTGTTAGCGAAAATTACCTGGGGAAGCACACGGCTTCAACAGGCCACCCTGATGCCGGAGGTTTTTGTGCCCTCCGGGATACCCGCGCCGCATTATCGCAATATCCTGGTTCCGCTCGATCACTCGGCCCGTGACCGTGCCGCCATCGCGCACGCGGTAGCTTTGGCGCGGCCCCAGGCAGCCATGTTGCATCTGCTTCACGTGGAGGAGGGCGTCACCAGCCGTTTGTTTGGGGCCTATTCGTCAACCGAGGAAATTCGTGCCGGCGAGGCCTACTTCAACGGTATCGTGGAATCGCTGGCCGCCCAGGGTGTGCCAGCGGAGCTGGTGATTGAACACGGCACCACTCCGCGCAAGGCGATTATCAAGAAGGCCCGCGACCTGAATCCTGACCTGATCGTGATGGGCGCTCACGGGCACCGGGGCCTCAAGGACCTGATCTTTGGCAACACCATCAATCAGGTCCGCCACCACGTGGCCGCGCCGATTTTGGTGGTGGGGCGCGAGCCCTAGCTCGGGGCCTGGCTTTATCAAAGCGAGGCCTTTCTGATTCAGGCCTGTCTGATTCAGGCGAGGTCGATTACGCCTTCAGAGAACTTCACCGCATGGCCCGCTATGGTCACCCGGTCACCCCTGTGCTCACACCACAGTTCACCACCTCGTTTAGAACGCTGCCGGGCAAACATGGTCGTCTTCCCCAGCCGCTCAGACCAATAGGGAATCAGCGAACTATGCGCCGATCCGGTAACCGAATCCTCAGGAACTCCCTTGGCCGGGGCGAAAAAGCGCGAGACAAAATCACAATCCGTGCCGGGAGCGGTGACAATCACAGCGAACCGGTCAATCGCGGACAATTTCGTCATGTCCGGTTTCAGTTGTAGCACCTGTTCTTCGGAATCGAA
The DNA here is from genome assembly GCA_025350105.1 of Terriglobia bacterium. GTDB lineage: Bacteria > Acidobacteriota > Terriglobia > Bryobacterales > Bryobacteraceae > Palsa-187. The sequence goes on from JANXYJ010000158.1 coordinate 34,037, forward strand.
GACGCAAAAGTAGTCTCGCGCCGCCAGGACGGTGCCAGGTGCCGCTCCCAAAGCGGAGGACAACTCCGCCATCGCGGTTTCTGCGTTGGCCAATTCTTTCGGCGGGCGGGCCGGGAAGTCCAATACAAACCGGTCGCCGTCTTTCTGTACGTTGAGGGCTCCACTTTTCGTATGAAATGTGACCATTGGCCCCAGGCATTCGCGGCGCAGATTCATGATCACGAACGCCGAGGCCAGCGTGGCGTGGCCGCACAAATCCACTTCCACCTCAGGTGTGAACCAACGCAGCTCATAGTGCCCTGGGCCTTGGTGGCCGGGCATATAATAGGCCGTTTCCGCCAGGTTGTGTTCGGCCGCGATCGCTTGCAGAATCGTCTCGGGCAGCCAGCTGTTCAGCGGGCAAATGGCCGCAGGATTTCCAGAAAAGGGACGGTTGCTGAAGGCGTCCACGATATAGACAGGGAGCTTCATCCGTTTATACTACACTGTATCTTACCCCGCCCGGATTATGCAGCGGAAAACAGAGTCTGCTGCTGAGTTACCTGTTGCTCCCCACGGCGATATTGGCGGGGGGCTTCTTCATTTGCCCCGGAGCGCTCGATCGCTAACATCGATTGCAGTTGCAGGGCGTTCACCACGCTTTTGCCTTTGGAATCGTTATTGAAGACCACAAACGTGGATTCCGCAAACCGGCTAACCCGTTCGATGCGTTTGGTCCACTCTCGCAACTCGGCTTCCGTATACAGGTAATCGTGCTGTTTTTGACGAAATCCTGCAGGAGCGCCGCGGTCGTAGCCGCCTAAAGAATTCAGTGGATTGCGGCCGTGCAGGCGAACATAGCCGATTGCGCTGGTCAGTTGCGCCGTGGGTGGCATGGCGTTGGTGTACTCCGGCTGATCGATATTGCAGAAGCCGATCCGGTAGTCCAGAAACGTCCCGATGGCTTCCTCCGCCAGCCAACTGCTGTGACGCATCTCAGCAACCAGAGGGAACTCACTAAAAGCCCGTCGAACGCGAATCAGAAAGTCTTGGTTTTCGGCATTGAAACGGAACGACCACGGGAACTGCATCAGCAGTGCCCCCAGCTTACGCGCCTTCTGCAATTGGACCAAGCCTGGTTTGAAAGCCGCAATTTCGGCGTTGTCCAGAACCCGGTCGTGTGTGAAACGGCGATTCAGTTTGGCAGTAAAGTGGAAGTCCGGATTGACGGAAGCTGCTGCAATCCATAACTTTACTATTTCTGGTCTAAGATTCTGATAGAAAGAGGAGTTAATCTCCACCAAGTCAACTTGCCTGGCCAGATGGGATAACGCCTGAACACCCGTGGTGGATCCTTGGGGATACACCACGCCATTCCATTCCGGGTAGGCCCAACCTGCGGTTCCAATCCGTGTGTTGGGCAATTTGGGTGATGCAAACTTGGACGGTAAAGCTTTGTTGGACAGTGGATACCCGGAACGCGCGGTTACAGCAGTTAGGGTGCCGGGTTGGGGGCGGGTAGTCGTGTTGACCATGGTCGATCTCCTTCCGTCGGTCATAAAGAATTCGCTGTATCTTCTCCTTCTAAGTATAGCGAAGAAAGGGCGAACATGTCAAGGTTTGTCTGACTTCCACGTGAAACTTTTTGGGATCCCTTTGGGTTATTGGGGGTCGTTGGCTGTGTGCTTTTGCGTCGTGGGTAAAGAATCCGTGGGTTGGTGGCGCTTTGGGAAATGAAGCTGAAGTTTATGTAACAAAGAGAGTTAGTGGCCATTTCCTGGGCTCATGCAAAGTGGAGACGTAGCTGCTATGAATTGCAGTGGTGAGGTGAAGATCATGTACATTCGGGCGGTTGGGAGTTTGACCGGCGGTTTGCTTTTGAGTTGGCTGGTAGTCAGCGTTCCTATTCTGGCCCAGAGCAAAGATGTGGATAAACCGCTCATTGGCTCCCTGCGTGGCGCTGATCTGTTTGTTTCTTATTGCGCTTCTTGTCATGGGCGCGACGGCAAAGGTAACGGACCGATGGCCAGTGCTTTGAAAGTCCCGCCCTCGGACTTGACGCGTATCGCGATTCGGAACCAGGGAACGTTTCCCTTGGCGAAGGTGGAGAAGATTATAGAAGGAGCCAATCAGCCGGGAGTTGGCAGCAGTTCTACCGGTGGTCATGGCAGCCGTGACATGCCAGTGTGGGGGCCGATCTTTTCCCGCGTGACAGTGACTGACCGGCGTCAACTATATCTTTGGGTTGACGACAACTATTTCTCCCGATCAACGACAACTACTCTGTAGCTCTTCGGCCAGGGGCGAAGCCCCGCGGCCGTCCGGGTTTTGATTCGAAAGATGAATAAGAACCGTCG
>JANXYJ010000007.1 GCA_025350105.1 Terriglobia bacterium
CGCAGCATTCTGGCGTCGCTCGATCGCAAGTAGCTGAAGCGCAGCTTGCAGTTTTCCAGAACCTGTTTGGTTTCTTCCTGGCCGTATTCGGTTCCCAAAAACAGAGAAAGCAAAAAATGTTTATGCGCGCCACTGCTTCGGGTATGCCAAGTATGCAGCGCGGCGCCGATGGCTGTTCCTGAATTGCCGGCGGCGGGCTGAACGAAGATATTTTTCCAGCGGCCGCTGCGCTCCAGTGCCTCGATCAACAATGCGTTATAGAACAAACCGCCCGCCACGCAAAGATTTTCGCCGGTGCCGGCCATTGCAATCACGGTTTGTTGCAAAACATTTTGCACCCCGCGTGCAATGGAAGGAGCCAGCGCCACCGGAACTTTTGCGCCGTCTTCCAAGCCAAGGCGCGCAAAGAATTTGGCGCTGAAACCGCCGGCGGTGGTCCGGCTGCCATCAAAAAACGATGGATCCAGGCGCGCGGATTCAGAGACGATTTCGCGAAAGAGCGCGGTGAAGCGGTCATCGCCCGAGGTTGAGAGCCATTGCACTTTGTGTTCGTCCGCATGCGCCTTGAAGCCCAACAACTGGGTGACCGCGCCGTAGAGGCGGCCCAGCGAATCCGGAAAATACCATTCGCGTTCGAGCGTAAGTTGATCTCCCGTAGCGCGCCAGCGTGCGCCACAGCGGAAGTCACCGGCGTGATCCAAGGTCAGCACCGTGGCATTTTCAAAGGGCGATGTAAAGAAGGCCGAGGCCGCATGGCCCAGGTGATGTTCCAAGACCACGATTTGCGCATTGGGAAACTGGTCACGCAAAGAAAGATGAAGTGCGGATTCTGGACCCTGCGCAAACGGGCGGGCCAGCGCCACGCAATCCACTTGTGCTGGCGCCATTCTGGCCAGGCGCAAGCACTCCGCGATGGCCGCTTGCGGAAGGCCTTGCGTGCTGCGGCTAAGTTTGGATTCCTCGATGGCCGCCACCAGTTTTCCGTCCACCAGCAATGCGGCGGCGGCGTTACTAAGCAAACCGCCCAAGCCCAAAATCACCATACTATTTCTTTCCGCCTGCCTTATTTTCAATTTTGGCCAGCGCGTCTTTCAAAGTGACCGTGCGGTTGAGCACCAGTTTATCGGCACTGGAATCCTTGTCGATGCAAAAATAGCCCATGCGTTCAAGCTGATAGCGGCTGCCGGGGGAGGCGCCGGTTAAACTGGGTTCTACTTTTGCCGAAATCACCTCTAGCGATTTCGGATTCAGGTTGGCGGTGAAGTCTTGGCCCGCCGTTGATTCAGGTGACACATCATTCGGGTCTTCTTTCGTGAATAGCGTTTCGTAGATGCGCACTTCGGCGTCCATCGCGTGCGCGGCCGAGACCCAATGGATCGTCGCTTTCACTTTGCGCCCGTTCGGCGAATTGCCGCCCCGCGAAGCGGGATCAAAGCTGCAGTGGACCTCCATCACCTCGCCGCGTTCGTTCTTCACCACACTGGTGCAGGTGACGAAATAACCATAGCGGAGGCGCACTTCGCGGCCCGGTGATAATCGAAAAAACTGCTTGGGCGGATCTTCCCGGAAATCGTCCTGCTCAATATAAAGGACCTTGGAAAACGGAATCTTCCGCGTGCCTGCACTGGCGTCCTCCGGGTTATTCACCGCCTCCATGTACTCAACCTGCTCGTCTGGATAATTATCGAGAACCAGTTTCAGCGGCCGCAGCACGCCCATCACCCGCAGCGCGCGTTTATTCAAATCTTCGCGAACGTGATACTCCAGCAACGCAAGCTCGGTGATGCCAGCGGTTTTTGAAACACCCAGGCCATTCGCAAAATTGCGCAGCGATTCTGGTGTATAGCCGCGGCGGCGCATGCCCGAAATGGTTGGCATGCGCGGGTCATCCCAACCGTTGACATATGTATCCTGAACCAGCTTCAGCAGCTTGCGCTTGCTCATCATCGTGTAGGTGAGGTCCAGGCGATCGAATTCGATTTGCCGCGGATGATGAATGCCCAGTTGTTCCACAAACCAATCGTAAAGCGGCCGGTGGTCTTCGAATTCCAGCGTACAAATGGAATGCGTAATACCTTCGATGGAATCCGATTGCCCGTGCGCGTAGTCGTACATCGGGTAGATGCACCACTGCTTGCCGGTGCGATGATGTTCGGCGTGCAGAATGCGGTACATGATGGGATCGCGCAGATTCAAATTCTTGGACGCCATGTCGATTTTGGCGCGCAAGGTGCGCGAGCCATCCGGAAATTCGCCGGCCTTCATACGCGCAAACAGCTCCAGGTTTTCCTCCACGCTGCGATCGCGATAGGGACTGTTGATACCAGGCTCACCCAGCGTTCCCCGGTTCTCGCGGACCTGGTCCGGCGTCAAATCGCACACATACGCCTTGCCGGATTTGATCAACTGCACGGCCCAATCGTAAAGCTGCTGAAAATAATCGGAGGCGTAATAGATGCCGTCCCATTCGCCACCCAGCCAGCGCACATCTTCAATGATCGAATCGACGTATTCGGTTTCTTCCTTCGACGGATTGGTGTCGTCGAAACGCAGGTTGCATTTGCCGCCGAATTCCTTGGCCAAACCGAAATTTAAGTTGATGGACTTGGCATGGCCCACGTGCAGATAACCATTGGGTTCCGGCGGAAAACGCGTGTGCACGCGGCCGCCGTTCTTGGTGCTTTGGCGATCCGCAATAATGATGTCGCGGATGAAATGGGACTGTTCACTCATGATTTTGTTAAGTGTTCCGCCGCTTTTCCAATGCGATGCAAACACGTTTCGCGGCCCAGTACCAGCAGCGTCTCAAACAGCGGCGGCGCGATTTTGCGGCCGCACACCGCAACGCGAATGGGCTGGAACATCTGGCCGGCTTTCACCGTCAACTCCGTTGCCGCGCCTTTTAATGCAGCTTCCAGCGCATCGTAATTGAAATCCGCGTCCGCTAAGACCAGCTTGGCCTTTGCCAGAACCGCCACCGCCATCGCCGTGTCGCCTTTTTGCGGAATCAGCTCCGCTGGGTCGTAAGGGGGAAGCTCATCACAAAAGAAAAAATCCGCAGTGGTCGCCACATCGCGCAAGGTGCGAATCCGCTCACGGATCAGTGGCGCGATGGCGGACATCTTCTCTGTCGTCACGTGTTGAAACCCGGCTGCTACGGCGAAGGGAACCAGTTGCTTAGCCAGTTCGTCCAAGGGCAGTTGTTTTAGGTGTTCCGCGTTCAACCACAGGGCTTTGGGGTCGAAGGGGTCTTCTTCGGTAAAATTAACCGTTGCGTTGGCGCGGTTCACGCCGTCCAGAGTAAAAAGGTCGATCAGTTCCTGGCGCGGCA
>JANXYJ010000016.1 GCA_025350105.1 Terriglobia bacterium
AGAACACTACAACACCGCGCAGGCCGTGAAGCAGATTCTGCAGCGGTATAAAGATTTGCAGGATATCATCGCCATTCTGGGTGTGGACGAACTGTCGGACGAAGACAAAGCCACCGTGGCCCGCGCGCGCAAAATTCAAAAATTTCTGTCGCAGCCATTCAATGTGGCAGAGCCGTTCACTGGCATGAAGGGCAAGTACGTGAAAGTGGCCGACACAGTGCGCAGCTTCAAGGAACTGGTGGAAGGCAAGCACGACGAAATCCCCGAACAGGCGTTCTCGTATAAAGGCTCCATCGAAGATGTGCTGGAAGCTTACGAGGAGATGAAGAAAAAAGGGTAGTTTTTCCCTATTCAGAGCCGCGACCGGAGGGAGCGGTTAAAAAATCATGGCCGATACTTTTCACATCGAAATTGCAACGCCCGAAAGACTGGTGTTGGACGCCCAAGCCGAATCCGCGCAAATCCCGGGCGCCGACGGCTACATGGGCATCCTGCCCGGCCACGCGGCGCTGCTATCGGAACTGGGTGCGGGCGTGCTTTCGGTCACCACAAGTGGCCAGACGCAGAGCTTCAACGTCACAGGCGGCTACGTGGAAGTCCGCGACAATCGGGTAAGAGTGCTGGCGGACAGCGCGGATTAGTAAGTCACGATTAAAGCCGCCCGACAAAAAGACGCTCAATCCCCGGCAACCACCACGCAAATCAACAAAACATTTTTTCGATTGATGTTTTTCGCTCACTCTTCGCCAACCAACGAAAATGCGAAAAACACCGGCCGCTACGCTGCGTTTACGCGTCCCACCGCTCGCCGAACGCGCCCATTTTGAATCCCTTCCCACTGGCGCTCACTCCACCTGAAAATTGTTCATCTACCCTAGAACCGATGGAGAACCACCTCATCCCGGCCGCCACCAATTACAGCGTCCCATCCACCAACACAAATTGGGTTCGTTTCGCAAAAAAAGACTGCGACCGGCCTACATCACCCGCGGCACTCTCGCACTATGCCCCTCGCCCCCGTTTTCATCCCCGCCCTCTGGCAACCCATCGCCCGTCACCTCTTCGCGGCTGCGGCCACTCAACCGCAGCACGTCCACGCGCCCGCGTATCACCAACCCCTTCCCACAGTCACATCACCACTCCACGCAAACCGCTCGAAAGCCGCGCGATCATCCAAGCGAAGGAACACAAATTCGTGACCACCGCCGCCGCCCCGCACCAATCCAACATAATAGAAGTTGACATGCCCACTTGGCAGCCCAACCAATATTTGTTGTTCGAAACCGAACGCACCCGCCCGTGCCACGACCTCGTTGCCCAGATCCATGTGCCCCACGCCAAATCCATCATTGACCTCGGCTGCGGCCCCGGCAACAGCACGGCAGTGGTGGCGGAGCGCTGGCCCAACGCAGCCGTTACCGGCCTCGATAGCTCTCCGCAAATGCTCGACAAAGCGCGAGCCAGCCACCGGTTCCATCAATGGATCACGGCCGACATCGCAACCTGGGCCGCCACGCCCGGCGACAAATTTGACATCGTATTCTCCAACGCCGCTCTCCATTGGGTCGACGATCACGTGACCCTCTATCCCCGCCTGTTTTCCAAAGTCAACGGCAGCGGCGCGTTCGCCGTTCAAGTCCCTGCCAATATGAATGAAGTGGCCCATCAGGCGATGCGCGACGTCGCGGCCTCCGCCCCTTGGCGAAATCACTTTCCCGCCACCAGCGTGCGCGAATGGTTCGTGCATGATGCAGGGTTCTATTACGACGCGCTATCGCCCCTCGCTGCGCGCATCAACCTTTGGGAGACTACCTACGTTCACGTCTTGCCCAGCGTGGAAGCCATCGCGGAATGGTATAAATCCACCGGCTTGCGTCCGTTTCTCGGCGCCCTTCCCAACGAAAATACCCGCGATCGGTTTGTATTCGATTACATCAATGCAATTCGCCCACACTATATTCCGCAAGCCGATGGTCAGGTGCTCTTCCCTTTTCGCCGGCTTTTTTTGATTGCAGACAAGTAACACAAATGCCAGCCCCTGACGACCGTTATTCCCGCCAAACCCGCTTCGTACCGCTCGGCGAAGCCGGCCAAGCCCGCATCCACTCTGCGCGTGTGGTCATCATCGGCTGTGGAGCTCTCGGCACAGTACAAGCCGAAATCCTCGCTCGCGCTGGTGTTGGACATCTTCGGATTGTGGACCGCGATTTCGTCGAATACTCCAATCTTCAGCGACAGTTCCTATTTGATGAGAACGACGCGCGTGATTCCTTGCCCAAAGCAGTCGCCGCCGCTCGCCGCTTGACGCAAGTCAATACCACGATTACAATCGAACCCATCGTCGCCGACCTAACCGCCGCTAATTACGAAGACATCTTTGAAGACGCGGATTTAATTCTGGATGGCACCGATAATTTCGAAACCCGATTTCTGATGAATGATGCTGCGGTGGAGGCGAATATCCCTTGGATTTATGGCGCCGCGGTCGGAAGTTACGGAATCAAGATGGCGATTGATCCCGGCCGGACCGCGTGCCTGCGCTGCGTCTATCCCGAACCCCCGCAAGGCTCGCAACCCACGTGCGAAACAGATGGTGTATTGGCTCCCATTACCGCGATCATCGGAGCATTAGAAACCGCTGACGTTTTGAAGTGTTTGTCGCAGGGCCGGGAGTCGGTGGACGGGAAGATCACTACCATCGATATATGGACCGGTGCCCTTCGCCAAATCGCCGCACCACTACGTGATGAAAACTGCCCGTGTTGCGCCCAAAGACAGTTCGTCTATCTTGACGGATCCCGCCGGGCACCCATCAGTCTGTGTGGGCGCAACGCCGTACAAATACACGAACGCTCACGTCCCGTTAATTTAGCAGACTTAGCCAATCGATTGCGAGCACTTGCACCGGTGCGAGTGAACGACTTCGCTTTGCGTTTGGAAATTGACGGGTATGAACTGACCGTGTTTCCCGACGGACGGGCCATCATCAAAGGTACCACTGATTCCGGTGTTGCCCGTAGTGTTTACGCCAAATATATCGGCACTTAATATCAAGGCAGTAGTGCCAATGAATTACGCGGAAATGCAAATTTATGTCCTAGTTCGTCAATGATATTCACTTGCGAAATGTATTCGCCGGGCGCCAGGCGGGCTAATGGAATCTGAAAGCTAAACGCCGCCACACCGGGACGCGAAGCGGTTAATTGATTCACTCTGATTGGTGGCGATACGAAAGCCTTGCGAGCGCCTTGTTGCAATTCGAATCCCGCAAATAGAGTTGGCGTTTTTTGATCGGGATCGACTGCTGGATCATACACCTCAAAATATACGTACAAGGTCTGATCCTTGCGAAACACCCGCGTAATACTGGGTACTAGCTTTTGCGAATCCTGTACCAACGGATTGGCTGCTTGCAGCTTTTTGTTGTTATCCGCCGATCCCACCGCCGCGGCCACGGCTTCTCGTTGGCTGCTCAAAATCACAGAACTCACCCGCAATAGTTTACCGGAATTCAAATCAGGAATCGTGAAATTGGTTTCAAATGTACCCATCTTGCCGGTTTGACCCTCACGAGCTAAAAACGTCAAATGGTAAATTCCCGGCCCCAGTGTTAATCCGGCGTCATATTGAAAGTGCCGCTTCTCCAGTTGCGCCGCATCGGTGTCGGTTAGTTTTACGGTGATTTGATCGCGGACTCCACCTGCCATCCGGCCACTGGAATCGCGGACCTGCCCAATGAAATCCAGATCGGTAGATTGCCGGTTGCCCTTCTTCGCCAGTGCAATCACACTGCCGGGAATTTTCACCGATATCGGCACAAAATAGCGGTCTTTCGCCACTCGAAAATAGTCCACCTCCAGAGCCAATGGCAATTCGTTCACCGGATCACCTAGCGTCAACGCGTCTTCCAGTTGACGTTCTTTATCGGCGGAAGTGAATTTCGCGAAAGTCTTGCCGGCGTAATACCCATTACGATAGTCCAGCTTTGCCTGTTTATCGCCGATTTGAATCCGAACACGCCGATACTTCCCGTCCATAGCCTCATTCGTTGAATAGTAGCCCAGCGTATAGTAACTTCGAATATCCTCCTGCGCCTGCCGAATCCCTAAAGTTAAATCGTTCGAATCCAGAAACTCCTTGCCGCCGGTATCCGCCGCCAGTGTGGCCAAAGTTTCCTGCGAATTCTGGAAGCTTGCCCGCCGTCCGCCTTGGGTTGTTCCCGTTAAAATTCCAGTACCGCGAGGCGATGCTACCGTTACGTCGCCACCTGGCGCTTCAGCTACGAGTCCGCGCGCATCCACTGGGTAAAAAGAGACATTGGAGCGGACCGCCGTATTCACGGTGGACTTCAGTTGCGATTGGTTCTCGATCCCAGTCTTTTCAACGCCACTCGAGAAATAGATCAGCGCCTTCTTTTCCGGGTAAACTCCTAACTTGCGAGCCGCGTCTTCAAGAGCGGTTAATTTTCGGTCTGTATTGAAGATGTTAAATTCCGTTTGATCGGCGACAAACGAGCCGCTGTCATCACCCTCTTGCGCCGACGTATCACCTGTTGCGGCAAGATCGCTGGAATCACCCAGCGTCAATCCCCGCAAGGTGGAAATGAGCAGTTCCCGATCCTGAGTGAAGTCCTGAAGGACTTTGAATTTAGTTCCAAAGGTCATAACGGAGACGAGATCCGCGGCGGTCATTTGAGACTGTACGAACTTTATCGCCGCCTCCTGAGCGCGAGCTTGTTCGGCGGGCTGCATGGAACTCATGTCAAAAAACAAACCTACTAGACGATGATCTTCCAGGCTCTTGATGTCAACTCTGGGCTGTGGTGAGGTCGGCTTCGCGATGGCTTTTCGTTCTTCGAGGGTCTCCGGACGTTGCGAAAAAGACATAGGGGCGAGCGGTTCTCCGCTTAATTCCTGTAGGTCAAATACCGCGAGTTTCTGGGCGATTCCGTCCTCAAAAATCTGAAAGTCTTCTCTTTTCAGAGTCGTGATGGGACGCCCGGCTTTGTCTTTCACTGAAACATTGATGATCACCAGCTTGGTGTCTACCCGGAAATCGGAGTCCTGGGCGGGGACCAGCGTGGCGATTAACAGAAAAGAAAGAAGGAGGCGCATTTAGAAATTAAACCTGAGTGTTGCGCTGATGCTACGCATCGCCCCGGCCGAACTGGCGATGCCGTAGTTCTGCGCGTTGACCACCGTGCCGAACCCCGTGATATTCACGTGATTGGTGGCGTTATTAGCGTCAATACGAATGGTCAGCCGTTTGCGTTCAGAGACGGCAATGGTGCGCTGCAGAGACAAATTCATCAGGAACGTCCCCGGTCCTGGAATTGTGTTCCGTCCGGCATTGCCATAAGGTCCAGGGATGATATTGGTGAAAGCCGCGAGATTAAAGAAACCAGTGCCTGCTTCAACGGGTAATCCTGTGGCTTGGGCTCGACTGCTGCCGATCACGCCCGTACCGGCGTTGTCGGACTGATTACCCAATACTCGCGCGGTGAGAGGGGTCCCGGTTTGGGCGGTAATAGAAGGCGCGAGCGTCCACTCCTTCAATGCGGCGGTAATGAATTTTCGATTGTTGAGAATCCCTTTCGCGTCACCCACGGGTGAGGCGACGACGAAACTACCAGTAAATACCTGGCGGCGATCGAAACTGGAAAGGCCACGTTCGGCGGCGAGATTTGTGAAATTCTGCGCGACCGTATTACCGGCACCGCCGAGCGTGGCGGAATTGTCGATGGCTTTAGAAAACGTATAGAGTAAATTACCCGAAACACCTCCGCGGAACCGGCGCGTCAGGCGGCCTTGGAGGGCGTGATAGATGGAATTAGCGTCGGGGGTATCGTAGGTGAAACTGGTGGCATTCCCAATCGGCTGGCGCAATTGCGCGGTTCCGGTGGAGCCGGGAAGAGCCTGATTGGGAGCCTCCAGGATATCCAGGTGGGTGCCTTTGCTGCCCATGTAGTGCAACTCGCCGACCAAGGCACGAGGCAAGCCGGTCTGGAAAGTCAGGTTCCAGGTTTGCGCATATAGATCATTGTAGTTTGGATTCACGGCAAAAGTATTTAAGATGGTCTTGTTTGCTGGGATGACGGTAAGCCCGGTAGCTAACGTGAGCGGATTCGCGGTACTGGTGATCACACTGGTGGATTGGGCAAAGGGTGGCTGCGCGGACAAACGAGAAAGAAATTGGTTATACACACTGGGATTATAATAAATACCGTAGCCTATTCGGATTACCTGGCTTTTCTTGGCGCGCGGTTTCCAGGCGAGGGCAAGTCGCGGTCCAAAGTTATTGTGGTCGGGTTGAATCAGGCCGCCGGGCTGGCCGCCCGTTGCGGGGGTGACGACGGTGGCTCCGGCAAAGCCGGGGAGGATATTCAAATTGGCGATGCGGCCGTATTTTTCATGCCACGGCGCGAAGTATTCGTAACGGACACCTAAGTTGAGAGTGAGATTGGCTGTAACCCGGTAATCATCTTGGACGAACAAATTGTAAGCATTGCTGCGGAAATAGGTATTGGAGCTGCCATAGCGAATGGAATTGGACTGCGGGTTTCCTAATAAAAAATCCGCGAAATCATAGCCGGTATTGGGCGCCAGCGTGCCATCGGCATTTACTTTACTGGTGGAGGATCCTGTAAATAGAAAAGTTCCGCGGCCGTTTGAGTCTGTAACTGTGTTATTGAAATAGCGGGTATAGCCGCCGCCCATGCTCCAATTGTGTTTCCCATGGCGAATGGAAAGCATTTCAGAGAAGCCCACGTTATAGACGGCGCTCTGGGCGGGGCTGCCGTCGGTTAGCGAGGCGAAGTTGGTAAAGCTGAGAGATGGCGGGCCGTAATTCAATGGGTTAGCCGAGGCCCCCTGAATGCCGAGCTGCGTGGCGATATTGACTCCGTTTGCGAAGAAGGGTGTTGCGAGAGTGGAATTGCGATTAAAAGTTCCGGTGAGGCTGTGGAATATTCCTGGCGCGAATGTATGCCGGTAATTCACGTTGGCGCCAATTCCTTTGCCGTTGCTCTGGTCCAGGAAACCGAAATTCTGCAGGCCTTGTGCATTGCGGGTTTGCCAATTCATGCCAAAGCTGAGTTGGTCGCGCCGGGAAAGGGTTTGATTTACCCGGATATTCATATTCTGGCTGTGATTGGGGACGGCGGCCACCAGGCGGTAATTGTTAACGGTGCCGGGTTGATTCGGTAGTGGGATGAAAGCCAGGAGGCCTTGCGCGATGGGATTGATTTTGGGAATTTGGTTATTGGCAAAAGCGGCTCCGGTGGCGGGATCGTATATCGTGTTTAAGCCCGCGAAATTACCAGTTCGTTCGGCGAGCGTAGGGACGGTAGACACCAGAGCATTTCCATTACGAGACAGGTTGCCGTTGTAATTGACGGTGAAAAAAGTGTTTGGCGAATGGAATAGTTTGGGGAATTCGAGCGGCCCGCCCAAGTTGAAACCGAACTGATTTTGCGTGTATGCAGCTTTAGTGCCGTTTTGTCCCGTGATCGAAAAAGGGGACGCGTCCACGGCCGAATTCCTTCCGGTATAAAAGATGGACCCGCGGACCTGATTACGCTGCGCATTGCGGCGGTTGCCGATGAAGTTACCGGCGCCGGGGCCGGGAGGTCCACCTCTGCCGCCTGGGCCACGACCTCCCAAAGCAGGTCCAGCAAAGCCGCCTCCGCCGAAACCACCGCCACCGCCTCGGCCGCCGAAGCCACCGCCGCCAAGACCTCCACCTCCGGGGCCTTGTCCGCCGGGTAGGGTTTGCGGTTGGGAGGATGCGGCGTTGGGTGTGTCTCCAAACGGGCCGCCGCCAAAGGCGCCGGCGGGACCAGGCCCGAAGTCGCCGGGTTGCGCTTGCACACCGGTGCTGAGGCTTCCGGTGAGAAGGAAAGACTCGTTGGCACCACTGGCGTTGACTTGCGCCAGGGACGGGTCCGCGGGTGTGGGGCTATTGTCGACGATGGTGGTTTGCCCAGCCGCGGCCGTGTCCGCCGCCAGGTTGATGTCGGCCGTGTCAGCAGGGTTGGTTTGATTTTGGTTTGGCGGGTTCGCGCCTGCATCGGCTCTGCGGCTGAAACCGCCGCGGCCGGCAGCGTTCGCGCCGGCGTTTTGCTGTGCACCATCGCGGTTCGGTTGGTTCCCTGTTTGATCACCTCTTGCACCGCCACCCGCGCCGCCGCCAAAACCACCTCGTCCGAAACCGCCAGCACCAAAACCGCCACGGCCAAAACCTGCGGGGAAGGGGGCGAGTTGCAGATTGAAATCGAGTTTCGATGGCGCAGCGGCGATGGTGACTTCGCGGTGGCCGTTTTCGAAGCCGAACATGAGGACGTCAATGGTCCAGGTGCCGGGAGTTAAGCCTGTGAGTCTGAAGGCCCCATTGGCGTCGGTAAGGGTGGTGAAAGAATGCGCTGCGGGCGGAGCAGCGTTGCTATCGCTAGGTTTCTCGGTAGCGCGCACGGTTGCGCCGGGGAGGGCTTGGCCGTCCGACTTCACCGTGCCAGTTTGCGCCAGGGCGACGGTGGCCGAAGACAGGAACGCAACGGCGGAGAAGAGGGCAACACGTTTAAGCCGCATAAGGTCACTGCAAGTGGTCCAATAAAGGGGATGCTTCCCACTATCCCCGAAGTTACATCCACGCGGCGCAAATCTCGTGAGGTTTGCGCCGAATGAAGTGGATTATAGCGGAAAACGGGGGTGCGGAGGCGGGGGAACTTGCACGGGCCTTGGGGGTGAGCCCTCCGGTGGGGCGGGTTCTGTGGGCACGGGGGATTCGCGATGCGGAGGCCGCGCGGAAGTTCATGGCGCCGTCGGCGGCCGATTTGCATGATCCTTATTTGCTCAAAGGAATGAGCGAAGCGGCGCCGCGGTTGGCGTTGGCCATCAAACAAAAAGAGCCTATTTTGCTTTATGGCGATTATGATGTAGACGGCACCAGCGCACTGGTGGTGCTGAAAAAGGTAATTGATCTGGCGGGCGGGGTGGCGACTTGTTTTGTGCCGCATCGGTTGCGCGATGGTTACGGGATGAAGAGCGAAGTGGTGCAGGATGCGGCGGCGCAAGGGGTGCGGTTGATTGTCAGCGTGGATACGGGGATTCGCGCGAACGATGTGGTGCAGTGCGCGAAGGAACTGGGCATTGATGTGATTGTGACCGATCATCATCTGCCTGAAACGGCGGCGGAGTTGCCGCCGGCGCTGGCGGTACTGAATCCGAACCGGCGGGATTGTGATTATCCGGAAAAGAATTTGTGTGGAGCGGGTGTGGCGCTTAAGCTTGTGGACGCGTTGATGCGGGAGTTGGGGTGGCCCACGGCGCGGCGCGAAAAGCTGGTGGATTCGTTGCTTAAAATTGTGGCGATTGCGACGGTGGCGGATGTGGTGCCGCTGACGGGCGAAAACCGGGTGATCGTAAAGCGCGGCTTGGAGGGTCTGCGGGAGGTGGCGAATCCGGGTTTGCGGGCTCTGCTGGATGTGGCTGATATTGAACGCGGCGCTGCGCCGACGGCGCGGCAGGTTGGTTTTCAGATCGCGCCGCGCATTAATGCCGCCGGAAGAATGGCCAGTGCGAGTGATGTGGTGGAATTATTCACGACCAGCGACCAGGCGCGGGCGCTGGAACTGGCGCAGCAACTGGATGGATTGAATAAAGACCGGCGGCAGACCGAAGACGACATACGGCAGGAAATTCTAAAACAATGCCTGGCGCAGCCGGTGAACGACGACGATTTTGCGTTGGTGTTTGCGGGGGAAGGCTGGCATCGGGGAGTTGTCGGCATCGTTGCGAGTAGGGTGGTTGCCAAATACCATCGACCGGTGTTTGTGTTGGGGATTGAGAACGGAATGGCGACGGGTTCCGGGCGCAGCATCCGGCAATTTCATTTACTGGAAGCGTTGGAGACGATGCCGGAATTGTTCACCAAGTTTGGCGGGCATCATCAGGCGGCGGGGCTGACCCTGACGGCGGATCGCATTGAAGAATTCCGGGCGCGATTTCGTGAGCATGCGTCAGCGAAATTGACGGTGGATGATTTTGAGCCGGAGATTGAGGTTGATTCGGAAATTACGTTCGATGAAATCAGCGATGCCAGTGTGGCGGAGCTGTTGAGGCTGGCTCCGTTTGGGATGGGGAATCCGGCGCCCGTGTTTGTGGCGAGGGGGGCGGCGGTTGCGGGCGTGGAAATCAAAAGCGAAAAACATGTTTTTGGACGGCTGAGCCATGGCGGCAAACTTCTACGGGTGAAGGCCTGGGACTTTGCGCAAAAGGCGGCGGCGTTCACGCCGGGTGCGAGCGTGGATGTGGTGGTGCAGTTTGAAGATGATGCGTATTCGGCCAAGCGCGGTTACGCGCCGTGGCAGACGATGTTGCTGGATTATGCGTTGCTGGAGTTCCGGCCGAAAGGTTAGGAAACAAGCGCTGTGTCCATTCGTTGCAAAAGCGCTCGTTTGCGCAACAGCCGCCGGTGCGCAACCACGTCAAGTTTCGCGACAGACATATGGAACGCTGGAAGGCCCGTGTTTGCAAGCCTTCGGCGCACGGTTCAAAACCTACCCTTTGTGGAACACTACTTCCCTTTGACTAGCGGCTGGCCCACTGCGTCAGCGATAGGTGAACACGGCTCCGGCAGGTCAGAGGACAATCCCCCAGTAGCCCCAGATTTAGCCAGTGCGAATATCGAAGATTTAAACCCGCCGTTATCGGTGGAAAAACATACCGGTGTCGGCGCGGCCTGCGCTGATGTGTGTTAGGATTGCTCTGCGATTACCAAGTTATTAGGAGGCTTTAATGAGCACTAACAACGTTAGAGGTATAGATGTCATCGTCAAGAAGAAACCCGGTGGCGCGATCACGACCGTACACCTTTCGGATAACGGCAATGGTTGGACGGTTGGCGGTGTGGAGGGTGCCGACGCGTCGGAGTATCATTTCATGGGCGAGATCGGCAAACTGGTTGCCGGGCTGGTCAGCGGGTTGATTCAGCATGCATCAGTCACCGTCGGACCGGGCGGACCGGGCGGAAAGCATGTCGTCGTGCAGTGCCAATCGACCTCCATTAACACATCCCGCTCCAACGTAAAGAACAATTGAAATTCATCTGACGATGGAATGCGGGAACGTGGGTCAAAACTTACCCTTTGTGGAACACGCGCGCAGCGGCGGCTTCGAGGGCGCGGTTGCTCGCCTCGTTGATTGATCCGCCCCACAGAACGCGTAGCGGAGGAGCCTCTAGGCTTGCCCGATGACAAGATTCTCTCGCGCCGCCTCAACCACTTCTTTGGTCACTAACGGCAGGGCGTTGATTTCAAGAATCCGCTCGACTTGTGTCAGGAGGCGATTCAGCAGCCGGAAGTTGCCGCCGGTGATT